>NZ_JBMERN010000028.1:0-46829 GCF_049310965.1 Loktanella sp. DJP18
CCATAGGCTGTTGGTTTGAACGGGGCGGCGAAGGCTTCGGCAGCGAGACCAAAACCCCTGAATTGTGGATGTGCGTTTTTTGGGTCTGGCATCGGTCCCTAGATAATCAGCTCCAGACTTTCAGGTCGCCCCCGCTATTTAGCAACTTTCTGTGCCTTCAGTCTTGACCAGCCATCTGGATACCGATTCGGCTTGGCGCGCTCCCTAACGTGCCGACCTCAACACCGCCCCCGAGAAGAAAATTTCTAAGAATAACTGCTGCACCGACTTAGTTACTTGCGAACGGAACCTAGGCCAGTGCATTTGACATCGAGGTCTGCCAGGCAACTACGATATCGGCGTTGAACGTCGACGAATAAAACTCCAACCGGCATGAGGCGCACACCATACGACGGCATTGGGAATCCGGGACAGGACAACCGCCGCATGGCGTGACTTATTCATGCGACATCGTAGAACGATGCGACTCTGAACGCAGGTCATATGACACGACAATGCGGCAGCATTATGAAACGTAAGTTCAACCAGATTAGCAATTTACGCATTTGGAGTGGCGACGCGTCCAGATGGGTTAGCTACGTTAGATTAGACAAGACAGCTTGGGAGGGATGTCTTGGATAAGTTAGGTGGCGCTCTTCGCAATTCGGTTGCGAATTGAGCGCCGCCATACCACCCTAACATTTAAACGTCCGGCCTCTTACAACCACCCTGAACCATCATTCGTTTGCCGTCAGACGGGCTCACAAATCGGGGTGGGGGTCTGTCAGTGACGACTTGAGAAACATTCGGGTTAGTCAGAGCAATCACCACGCGGCAACATCAGTGGTATGGGCACCGACAGCATGACGGGACCCGCCCTTAGCAGTGTAGCCAAGTGGCGTCGGTCAGTTATTAGCCTGCGCGTTGGTAGAGGCTCTTACGGTCGACGACTATGCCGCATCACTCGCGCTTGAGAACTTGTAAGCTCTCAGATCAAAGGCCGATTTCGCTGAAAACAAATGGCACTGAAGGGTATGGTTCTGCTGAAAAACCACGCAGATCGGGCACCGGCGCACAAGCTGCCATAGCCCCAAACAACAGACTCAGAAAAAGTAAGCGTGTCGCAAACATTACGAGCTCCTTTCGTCAGTCATGGGCTGAAAACACAAAACTAGTTGTGATTTCTTAAAGCCGTGAGTCAACATGGAATCGCCGCATCGACGACACTTTTCTGCCTTATTTTGCACAACCGACAGCAGGCCGGTGATTTGATTGCGCTGAAAAACTAGGGCTCAGAGCGGGTCCTGGTCCTGTCGAAGGCAGGCTCTCAACGTCCGTCGCGGACGAAAAAGTGCTAAATTCCCAATCGATTTGGATATAATAGGGGTGAATAGATGGGCGGCATAGGCAGCGGCACACACATGCGATGGAGAACGCGCGTTACGGTTGACCACATGCGGGCCTTGCCTATCGGCAAACTGGCGACCGATGGCTGGCTGGACGGCGGCGGCACCTGTTCTTTCATTTGGTCACGCGCGGGGCACAGGACGGGCGATATCAATGTGACGGCGGCGGAGGGCCATGTGGTGCTGTCGTATCGGTCAAGATCGACCGGCGGCGATTGGCAGGATATGAAATACCCTGTCCAGATCGACCGCACCCGTTGCCACCTGGGCGGCACGCGCGCGTGGTTCCTGTGCCCAGCGCGTGGCTGCGGACGGCGCGTTGCGACACTCTACGGCGGCACCGTCTTTGCCTGTCGCCACTGTCACGGCTTGGCCTATCCATCCGAGAACGAAAGCCGACGTGACAGGACCGTGCGGCAAGCGGACAAGCTGCGCGAACGGCTCGACTGGCCACCCGGTATTTTCAATGGATCGGATTGGGGAAGGCCCAAGCACATGCACCGTGCAACCTATCAGAGGCTGGAGGCGCAATACGATGAACTAGAGGCGCGGGCGCTGGGCGCAACGATGGATTGGCTACGGCTGTTAAAATAACCGCAGTTAACTAGACTACCAAACGCGGCGAGGGGGGCACAAAGGGGGATTGAAGTCCGACTACTTAGCCCAAACAATTGTTTTAAAACATATATTTGGATTTAAGTGGTGCCCAGGAGAGGACTCGAACCTCCACGTCCTTGCGAACACTAGCACCTGAAGCTAGCGCGTCTACCATTCCGCCACCTGGGCAGGTGTCGTGAGGGGCGATTTAGAGGCAGCACCGGGGACTGTCAACGCGAATTTCACGGGCCTTTGATAATTCGTCGCGGGAGCGTGGGCGGCGTTTCGGCTTGTCTGCCACAGGGCGCGGGTCTAAACCCCGTTCAACAGCGAAAGAGGCCCCAAATGACCAAGCTTGTCACGATTTTCGGCGGTTCCGGTTTCGTCGGACGCTACATCGCCCGGCGTCTGGCGAAGGACGGCTGGCGCATCCGTGTTGCCTGCCGCACGCCAGAAGAGGCGGGCTTCGTGCGCACTTACGGTGTTGTCGGTCAGGTCGAGCCGGTCTTTTGCAACGTCCGTGACGACGATTCCGTGCGTAACGTGACACGCGGGGCGGATGCGGTGGTCAACTGCGTCGGCGTATTGGCGGAAAGCGGCAAGAACACGTTTAGCGCCGTGCAGGCCGAGGCACCGGGCCGGATCGCCCGCATCGCCAGTGCGGAAGGTGTGTCCCGCATGGTCCAGATTTCTGCCATCGGTGCCGACGCGGACGCTTCCAGCGGATATGCCCGCACAAAGGCGCTGGGCGAGGCAGAGGTGACAAAGCATATGCCCGGTGCCGTGATCCTGCGGCCGTCAGTCGTCTTTGGTCCAGAGGATGAATTCTTCAACCGGTTTGCAGGCATGTCGCGGATGGGTCCGGTTCTGCCGGTCGTGGGGGCCGACACACGGTTCCAGCCGGTCTTTGTCGATGATGTCGCTGCCGCGGTGGTGGTGGCGCTGGACGATCACACCGTTCACGGCGTCTATGAACTGGGCGGGCCGGACATCGCGACGTTTCGGGACCTGATGAAACTAATGCTGGGTGTCGTGCAGCGCAAGCGGATCATCCTCAACATCCCGTTCTTTGCCGCGCGTGGCATGGCCGCGGGCTTTGGTGTGGCGAAGGCGCTAACGCTGGGCCTTTTCACGCCGCCGCTGACCACCGATCAGGTCCGCAATCTGGCGGTCGACAATGTCGTAGCCGACGGTGCCCGCGGCTTTGCGGACCTTGGACTTGTGCCGACGCCGATGTCGTCCGTGTTGCCCGACTATTTGTGGCGGTTTCGGCCCTCGGGGCAGTATGCGGCGATCAAGGACAGCGCGAAGAATTTGAAACAGTCCTGACGTGATGGATATTCAGACGACCCTCGTCGCCGCGTTCCTCGGCCTGATCGAGGGGCTGACGGAATTCATACCGGTGTCTTCGACTGGCCATTTGCTGCTGGCCGGGCATTTTCTGGGTTTCGACAGCGCCGGCAAGACGTTCGAGGTGGTGATCCAGCTTGGTGCCGTGCTGGCGCTGCTGACGATATACTTTGGCAAACTGTGGCGGGTGTTTCGCGATGCGCCCCATGACCCGGCGGCCCGTCGGTTCATCCTGTCCGTACTGGTGGCGTTCCTGCCCGCCGTCGTGATCGGGGTGCTGGCACATGATTTCATCAAGACGGTGCTGTTCGAGACACCGCGCCTGATTGCCGTCATGCTGGTATTGGGCGGCATCGTGCTGCTGTTCGTGGACCGGATTGCGCCTGCGCCGCGCCACCACGATGCGACAACGTTTCCCGTCCGCATGTCGCTGATGCTTGGGTTCATCCAGTGCCTTGCGATGATCCCCGGTGTATCACGGTCAGGAGCTACCATCGTCGGTGCCCTGATGCTGGGGGCCAGCAAGCGGGCTGCGGCAGAGTTCAGCTTTTTCCTGTCGTTGCCGACGATGGCGGGGGCCTTCGCCTATGATATCTTCAAGAACCGCGATGTTCTGGATGCCGGGGCGGTGAATGAGATCGCGATCGGTCTGATCTGTGCCTTCATCAGTGCGGTTCTGGTGGTCCGCTGGCTTCTGGGTTTCGTCAGTCGGCATGGCTACGCCCTGTTCGGATGGTGGCGAATCATCGCCGGCTCAGTTGCCTTCGTCGCGCTCTCGTTGGGCTTTTGATAATTTAGGTAACAATTGCTGACCTAAAATGCGCATATTTTTGCCGGTGTAGTGCGACTGCCGATTAAATAGCTGGTTATAGGTCAGCATTGCTGCCTTTTCATTATCGTGGACGCCCCGTAAAAGGTCGTCAACGCGAGGATGGAGAAGTCGATGACCGGTCAAAAGATGCTGAAGTTCACCACCGTTGGTCGGGACATGCCGGAAAAGCGCAGTGCCGTGGTCCGGACAGAAGATTTCCATGAAATCTATCGCGAGTACGCGGACGCCAAGGCGGCAGAGCAGTCCAGCCGATGCAGCCAGTGCGGCGTGCCGTATTGCCAATCGCATTGCCCGCTTCAGAACAACATCCCGGACTGGTTGCGCCTGACTGCCGAAGGTCGTCTGCAAGAAGCCTACGAGATCAGTCAGGCGACCAACACCTTTCCGGAAATCTGTGGCCGCATCTGCCCGCAGGACCGCCTGTGCGAAGGCAATTGCGTCATCGAACAATCGGGCCACGGCACCGTCACCATCGGGGCGGTCGAGAAATACATCACGGACACCGCATTTGAAGAGGGCTGGGTCAAGCCGATCCGCCCCCATATAGAGAGGACGGAAAGCGTCGGCATCATCGGCGCCGGTCCCGGCGGTCTGGCGGCGGCCGACATGCTGCGGCGGCAAGGCGTGCAGGTCACGGTCTATGATCGCTATGACCGTGGCGGCGGCCTGATGACCTACGGCATCCCTGGCTTCAAGCTGGAAAAGGACGTCGTCATGCAGCGCATGGCGCAGTTGGAGGATGGCGGCGTCGAATTCGTGCTGAACTGCAACGTGGGCGAAGACATCTCGTTCGACGCGATCCGGGGCAAGCATGACGCCGTGTTGATCGCCACCGGCGTCTACAAGACGCGCGAATTGGATCATCCGGGGGCCGAGGCTGACGGCATCGTCCGTGCCATCGACTATCTGACCGCATCGAACCGTGTGGGCTTCGGCGATGATGTGGCAGAATTCACCAGCGGAGAATTGAACGCCGCAGGCAAGCGCGTCGTCGTCATCGGCGGCGGCGATACCGCGATGGACTGTGTGCGCACGGCGATCCGGCAGGGTGCCACTTCGGTCAAATGCCTGTACCGGCGCGACCGCAACAACATGCCCGGTTCGCAACGTGAAGTGCAGAACGCCGAAGAGGAAGGCGTCGAGTTCGTCTGGCTGTCATCGCCGAAGATGTTCGTCGACGATGCCGCGAACCTGAACGACGACCGCGCGATCTCTGGACCGCTGCGCGGTGTGGTCGTCGACAAGATGCGCCTTGGCCAGCCTGACGTGACGGGCCGTCAAAGCCCCGAGCTGATCGACGGCGCCCACTATGTCGAAGAGGCCGACATCGTCATCAAGGCGCTGGGGTTCGAGCCAGAGGACCTGCCGACACTCTGGGGTGTCGACGGGCTGGAGGTCACGCGCTGGGGCACGGTCAAGGCGGATTTCACCACGGGCCGCACGTCGCTTGACGGTGTCTTCGCCGCCGGCGACATCGTCCGCGGCGCGAGCCTCGTGGTCTGGGCGATCAAGGACGGGCGCGATTGTGCGACTGCGATCCTTGATTACCTGTCCCAAACCGACGCGGTGGCGGCGGAATGATCCGGGGGCAGCTGTCCCCGGTCGCCCTTGCGATCCTGTGCGGTGGCCCTGCGATGGCCGCCGACACCTTTGCGCTGCCGCAGGGCTGCGATGCCTTCGTCACGATCCAAAGCCGCAGTTGTTCGGTCGAGCATCATTTCACCTGCGCTGGCGATCCCGAGGGGGTCAAGCGGCGCGTCAGTCTGGGCGAAGAGGGTCTGACCTACGTCGGCACGACCGACCGCGAGTCGCAGTGGCTCGCCAGCTTCTATCCCCTGATCGGGCACGGCGAAGAGCTGGCGGACGCGCCCGCCGACCCGGCGTCGCTGTCCGAACTGCTGGAAAAGGGTGTCGACCGCTATGATTTCGAAACCACCTCGGACGAGGTCGGGACGACCCGCTACGTTGGAGAAGATCGCCTGACCGGCCAGATCGTCACCATCGACGACGTGGCCCTGCAACAAACGGCCTACGAGATCACCGCCTATGGTGCTGACGGCACAGAGCTGTGGTCGTCGGCGGGCAACGAATTCGTCAACGCGGACTGGCGCACCTTCATCGGCGGCACCGGCACCGTCACCGTGCCGGACGGCCCCTTCGACAAGAATGACAGCCCTGTGGAGTTCATCTATCCGGGCGAAACGGGCTTTCTGTCTGCCAATACGAAATTCGACTGCGGCGCGGTCCTGTCGTCCGCCCCTCCCGTGACCCAAAAGGAGATTTCCAATGACCACCTATGACGAAACCTGGGTTGCCGCCGAAGAAGCCAAGCGTCAGTGGATGGCCGAACACAGCCTGTACCGCGAAGAGGACGAGCACGCCTCTTGCGGGGTCGGGCTTGTCGTGTCGATCAAGGGCGAGGCGTCGCGCGATGTCGTGGAAAAGGGCATCAACGCGCTGAAGGCCGTCTGGCACCGGGGCGCCGTCGACGCGGATGGCAAGACCGGTGACGGGGCCGGGATTCACGTCCAGATTCCCAAGGCCTTCTTTCAGGACCAGATCCGCCGCACCGGGCATGAACCGCATGAAAGCGACCGCATCGCCGTCGGCCAGGTCTTTCTGCCGCGCACCGATTTCGCGGCGCAGGAGCGCTGTCGGACCATCGTGGAATCCGAAGTGCTGCGCATGGGGCATTGGATCTACGGCTGGCGCCATGTGCCGGTGAACAACGACGTGCTGGGGGAAAAGGCCAACGCCACCCGGCCCGAGATCGAACAGATCCTGATCCGCTGCGAAGGTCAGATCGACGAGGAACAGTTCGAGCGTGAACTTTACATCATCCGTCGCCGGATCGAAAAGGCCGTGATCGCCGCCGGCGTCACGGGCTTCTACATCTGTTCCCTGTCCACCCGGTCGATCATCTACAAGGGCATGATGCTGGCCGAGCAGGTCGCCGTGTTTTACCCCGATCTGATGGACCAGCGGTTCGAGAGCGCCTTTGCGATCTATCACCAGCGTTATTCCACCAACACCTTTCCGCAGTGGTCGCTCGCCCAGCCGTTCCGCATGCTGGCCCACAACGGCGAAATCAACACGCTCAAGGGCAATATCAATTGGATGCGCAGCCACGAAATCCGCATGGCCTCGTCGGCGTTCGGAGAGGCTGCGGGCGATATCAAGCCGATCATTCCGGGCGGTGCCTCCGACTCGGCGGCTCTCGATTCCGTGTTCGAAGTGCTGGTCCGCGCCGGGCGCAACGCGCCGATGGCCAAGACGATGCTGGTACCCGAGGCATGGTCCAAGCAGCAGGCCGAAATGCCGCAAAGCTGGCAGGACATGTATGGTTACTGCAACGCAGTGATGGAACCCTGGGACGGCCCCGCTGCGCTGGCCATGACGGACGGACGCTGGGTCTGCGGCGGTCTTGACCGCAACGGTCTGCGTCCGCTGCGCTATGTGGTGACCGGCGACGGTCTGCTGGTCGCAGGATCCGAGGTCGGGATGGTCCCGGTGAACGAGGCAACCGTGGTCGAAAAGGGCGCCCTTGGCCCCGGCCAGATAATCGCCGTCGATATGGCCGAAGGGCGGCTGTATCACGACACGGAACTCAAGAACAAACTTGCCGTCGCCCAGCCCTTCGGGGCTTGGGTGGAAAAGGTCGTGGAGCTGTCCGACCTGCTGAAGAACGTGCCGGAAAAGGCGCTGTTTGCGGGCGAAGTGCTGCGCCGCAGGCAGCGCGCCGCCGGCTATACGATCGAGGAGCTGGAGCAGGTGCTGGCCCCGATGGCCGAAGACGGCAAGGAAATGATCGCCTCAATGGGCGACGATACGCCGTCTGCCGTGTTGTCCACGACGTTCCGCCCGCTGTCGCACTTCTTTCGGCAGAACTTTTCCCAGGTCACGAACCCGCCGATCGACTCGCTTCGTGAAAGCCGGGTGATGAGCCTCAAGACGCGGTTCGGCAACCTCAAGAACGTGCTGGACGAGGACAGCAGCCAGACCGAAATCCTCGTGCTGGAAAGCCCCTTCGTCGCCAACGCCGAATTCGACGAGATGATGACCCATTTCGGTGACACGGTTGCGGTCATCGACTGCACCTTCGCGCCGGGCGACCACGCTTTGGCCCATGCGCTGGAACGCATCCGGTCAGAGGCAGAGGATGCCGTGCGCTCTGGTGCCGGGCACCTCGTGCTGACCGACCAGCATCAATCCGAAACGCGCGTCGCCATGCCGATGATCCTGGCGACCAGTGCGGTCCATTCAGGTCTGACGCGCAATGGTTTGCGGACCTTCTGTTCGGTCAACGTGCGCTCTGCGGAATGCATCGACCCGCACTATTTCGCCGTGCTGATCGGCTGCGGCGCGACGACGGTGAACGCCTACCTCGCGCAGGACAGCATCGCCGACCGCGTGAACCGGGGCCTGGTCGATGGCACCCTGACCGAGGCTGTCGGCCGCTACCGCGCCGCCATCGACGCGGGCTTGCTGAAGATCATGTCGAAGATGGGCATTTCCGTCCTGTCGTCCTATCGCGGTGGCCTGAACTTCGAGGCAGTGGGCCTGTCGCGTGCCATGGTCGCCGAATACTTCCCCGGCATGCAAAGCCGCATTTCCGGCATCGGCATCAACGGCATTCAGTCCAAATTGGAAGAGGTTCACGCCCACGGCTGGCGGCAGACCGATCAGGTCCTGCCCATCGGCGGCTTCTACAAGGCGCGGCGTTCCGGTGAAAAGCACGCTTGGGAAGCGCAGACCATGCACATGTTGCAAGCGGCTTGCGCAAAATCGTCCTATGCGATGTGGCAGCAATTCTCCAAGGCGATGCAGTCGAATCCGCCGATCCACCTGCGCGATCTGCTGGCGATCAAGCCGATGGGCAAGCCGATCCCCATTGAGGAGGTCGAAAGCATCACGTCCATCCGCAAGCGGTTCGTGACGCCGGGCATGTCGCTGGGGGCGCTGTCGCCCGAGGCGCACAAGACGCTGAACGTCGCGATGAACCGCATCGGTGCGAAATCCGACTCTGGCGAGGGCGGCGAAGACCCTGCGCATTTCCACCCGGAACCCAACGGCGACAACCCGTCCGCCAAGATCAAGCAGGTCGCGTCCGGTCGCTTTGGCGTCACGGCGGAATACCTGAGCGCCTGCGAAGAGCTTGAAATCAAGGTGGCACAGGGTGCCAAGCCCGGCGAGGGTGGACAATTGCCCGGCATGAAAGTCACCGACCTGATTGCCCGGCTGCGCCATTCCACCAAGGGTGTCACGCTGATCTCGCCGCCGCCGCACCACGACATCTATTCCATCGAAGATCTTGCGCAGCTGATCTACGACCTCAAGCAGATCAACCCGCGCGCCAAGGTCACGGTCAAGCTGGTGGCGTCCTCTGGCGTCGGCACCATCGCGGCGGGTGTGGCCAAGGCCAAGGCCGACGTGATCCTGATCTCGGGCCACAACGGCGGCACGGGCGCCAGCCCCGCGACCAGCATCAAATATGCCGGCCTGCCGTGGGAGATGGGTCTGACCGAGGCGCATCAGGTTCTTGCCATGAACAACCTGCGCGAGCGGATCACGCTGCGCACGGATGGTGGCCTGCGCACCGGCCGCGACATCGTCATGGCCGCGATGATGGGGGCCGAGGAATACGGCATCGGCACAGCCGCCCTGATTGCCATGGGCTGCATCATGGTGCGCCAATGCCAATCGAATACCTGCCCGGTGGGCGTCTGCACGCAGGACCCGGCCCTGCGCGAAAAGTTCGTGGGCAACGCCGACAAGGTCGTGAACCTGATCACCTTCTACGCGACGGAAGTGCGGGAAATCCTTGCCTCCATCGGGGCGCGGTCGATCCAGGAGGTCATTGGCCGTGCGGACCTGCTGACGCAGGTATCGCGGGGGTCGGCGCACCTCGATGATCTTGACCTGAATCCGCTGCTGATCACCGTCGATGGCGCGTCGAAGATCAAGTATGATCGCAATCAGCCGCGCAACGTCGTGCTGGATACGCTGGACGTCGAGATCGTGAAGGATGCCGAACGCTTCCTGAAGGACGGCGAGAAGATGCAGCTGGAATACGCCGTGCAAAATACCTTGCGCACCATCGGCACCCGCACGTCGAGCCATATCGTCAAGCGGTTCGGCATGAACAACGACCTGCAGGACGATCACCTGACGGTGAAGCTGCGCGGATCGGCTGGGCAGTCGCTGGGGGCCTTTGCGGTCCACGGGCTGAAGCTGGAAGTGTCGGGCGATGCCAACGACTATGTCGGCAAGGGCCTGTCGGGCGGCACCATCGTCGTGCGACCGCAGATGCAAAGCCCGCTGGTCGCGTCCGAGAACACGATCATTGGCAACACGGTGCTGTATGGCGCGACCAAGGGCTATCTGTTTGCCGCCGGCCGCGCGGGCGAGCGGTTTGCCGTGCGCAATTCTGGTGCGCATGTGGTGATCGAGGGCTGCGGCACCAACGGTTGCGAATACATGACCGGCGGCGTTGCGGTGATCCTGGGAACCATCGGTGCGAACTTCGGCGCGGGCATGACCGGCGGGATGGCGTATATCCACGATCCCGACGGGCAGGCGGCCGAACTGATCAACATGGAATCGCTGGTGACCTGTCCGGTCACGGTGGATCATTGGGAAACCCAGTTGCAGACCCTGATCGAACGCCACGCCGCCGAGACAGGAAGCCGCAAGGCGCGCGACATCCTGCAACATTGGCAAAGCGAAAAGGCCCACTTCCTTCAGGTCTGCCCGATCGAGATGCTCAAGCACCTCAAGGCTCCGCTGAGCCACGAAGAGCAGGCGATCCCGGCAGAGTGATCCGTGGCACCTGAATGACACCCCGTCGTGCAGGCCACGACGGGGTGTTTTCCTGTCCGCAATCTTGACCCCGGCCCGGTCCCCGTGACTTATGAGCGCCATGGCGAAACCCCGCAGAAGATCACGCAGCGCAGAGGTGCCGCCCGCGCGCCGCAAGTTGCGGCTGGGCCGACTTCTGTGGCGCGGCTTGCTGGGGGTTCTGGCAGCCGTTCTGCTGGTGACGTTGCTTTACCGGGTGATCAATCCGCCCACGACGCCCTACATGTTCGCTGAGGGCCGCAGGACCGGCGGCGTCACTCAGGACTGGGTCAGCCTGTCGGACATCGCGCCGGTGATGGTGCGGTCCGTCGTGGCGGCAGAGGATGCGAATTTCTGCCTGCACTGGGGTCTTGACGTCACGGCAATCCGGGCGGCGCTGGCGGCAGGGGGCGATCGCGGTGCCTCGACCATTTCGCAGCAGGTGGTCAAGAACGTTTTTCTCTGGCAGGGGCGCAACTGGACACGCAAGGCGCTGGAGGCGGTCTGGACCCCGCTGACCGAAGCCCTGTGGAGCAAGCGCCGCATTCTTGAACTCTACCTGAACGTCGCGGAATTCGGGCGGGGTGTCTTCGGCGTGCAGGCCGCCGCCCGGCATTATTTCGGCGTCGATGCCGCCGACTTGTCGGCGGTGCAGGCGGCACGGCTGGCGATGGTGCTGCCCGATCCGAAAGGCCGTGATGCGGCCAATCCGACGACAGCGCAGCGCAGGCGGTCGGCCAGTATCCTTGACGGTGCGGCAACGATCCAGGCCGATGGCCGCGCCACCTGTTTCGAGAGTTGAATGCAGGTCCAAGGTGCGGCATTGAAGACCTGTTCCCGTAAAGCGAGTTGATCCATGAACCGCCTCTATCACTTCCCGTTGTCACCGTTTTCGCGCAAGGTCCGGTTGAGCCTGGCCGAGAAACGGATCGAGGTGGAGTTGATCGAAGAACGGTATTGGGAGCAGGACAGCGACTTCTTGCGGCGCAACCCGGCGGGCAAGGTGCCGATCCTGCGGCTGGGCAACAAGCTGATGAGCGAAAGCGTCGCGATCTGCGAGTATCTTGAAGAGACCCACCCCAATCCGCCGCTGATGCCGCGCGACGCCGACGGGCGGTTCGAGGTGCGGCGGCTGATCGGCTGGTTCGACGACAAGTTCTACTCCGACTGCACGCAAAAGCTGCTGGGTGAACGGGTGTTCCGCAAGGTGATGGGCACGGGATACCCCGACAGCACCAACGTGAAGGCCGGAAGCCGTGCGATGCGGTTTCATCTGGATTACATGACCGAATTGCTCGAACATCGCCGCTGGCTGGCGGGGAACGAGATGACGCTCGCGGATTTCGCGGCGGCGGCGCAGTTGTCCTGTCTCGACTACATCTCTGACGTGGACTGGAACCGGTCGGAGGTGGTGAAGGACTGGTATGCGAAGATCAAGTCGCGTCCGTCGTTCCGGTCGTTGCTGGCCGACCAGGTGCCGGGTTTCCTGCCGCCGTCGCATTATGCGAACCTCGATTTTTGAGGTGAGGGTGGGTGGGCCCGCCCACCCACCCCTTTTCGGGGCTCTGCCGTCGCCGGCTGGCCCTCGGACCAGTGGCGGACCGCCGGCGACCCCGAAATATTTGGGTTCGGATGAAAGATGGGTCTGAAGGAGGATCTTGTCGATTTTGCCCTGACGTCGGGTTTTGCGAAAGTCGGGGTGTGCCGGCCCGATGCCATTCCGGATGCCGCCGGACGTCTGGCCACCTTTGTCGCTGACGAACGGCACGGGCAGATGGGCTGGATGGCCGAACGCATGGGATGGCGCGGCGATCCCTCTGCCCTTTGGCCCGAGGCGCGGTCGGTCATCATGTTGGCAGAGAGCTATACGCCGGATGTGGACCCCTTGGATGTGCTGGCGCAGCGGGACCGGGCCGCAATATCGGTTTACGCGCAGGGGCGCGATTATCACGATGTGGTCAAGAAACGGCTGAAGGTCGTGGGACGCTGGCTGATCGAACAGGCACCGAGCGCGGAGATCAAGGTCTTCGTCGACACCGCTCCGGTGATGGAGAAGCCGCTGGCCCAGGCGGCCGGGCTGGGATGGCAAGGCAAGCACACCAACCTGCTGGGGCGCGATCTGGGGAACTGGGTGTTTCTTGGCGCGATCTTCACGACAGTCGAACTGGAGCCGGATGCGCCCGAGGCAGAGCATTGCGGCAGCTGCACGGCCTGCCTCGACATCTGCCCGACGCGGGCATTTCCCGCACCCTTTCAACTGGATGCGCGGCGCTGCATTTCCTACCTCACGATCGAACACCGGGGGCCGGTGGACATGGACCTGCGCGCCATGATGGGCAACCGCATCTACGGTTGCGATGACTGTCTGGCGGTCTGTCCCTGGAATAAATTCGCCGTCGCAGGGCGTGACGCGCGGCTTGCAGCGCGGGAGGACTTGCGCGCCCCGTCGCTGGCTGACCTCGCGACGCTGGATGATGCCGGCTTTCGGGCGCGGTTTTCCGGGTCGCCGATCAAGCGGATCGGGCGGGACCGGTTCGTGCGCAACGTCTGCTACGCGATCGGCAACAGTGGGAACCCGTCGCTGTCGCAAGTGTTGACCCCGTTGATGACAGACGCCGACCCGGCGGTGGCCGATGCCGCCTGCTGGGCCATGCAACGCCTGACGGAGGACTAACCATGCGCACCGCTGCAATCCTGACCCTGATCCCGACTCTTGCCTGCGCGCAGGTGGAACAGGGTCCCGCAAATACCGATTTCACGCCCGCGACCGAGTCACAGACCCGCGCGCAGGCCTTGCCCGAGACATCCGTCACCGTCGAGACATTTGCCGACGGTCTTGCCAATCCCTGGGGGATCGCCGCACTGCCGGATGGGTCGTTCCTTGTGACAGAGCGGCCTGGCACCCTGCGGCGCGTGGCGGCGGATGGCACCTTGTCCGATCCGATCAGTGGCGTGCCAGAGGTCGATGCCGAGGAGCAGGGGGGTCTGCTGGACGTCGCGATCGCCCCTGATTTTGCCTCCAGCGGTGTGATCTACCTGACCTACGCCAAGGGCGTGGAGGGTGGCACCGTGACGGCGGCCGCGCGCGCCGTGCTGGATGGCAATAGCCTGACGGACGTGCAGGACATTTTTGTTCAGGACCCGCCATCGGAAATCTACATGCACTACGGCAGCCGCGTCGTGCCGACAGATGACGGAATGGTCTACGTCACCACCGGAGAGCATTTCACCGAAGCGAACCGCCAGTTGGCACAGGACGTGGAGACCACCTACGGCAAGGTTATCCGGCTGAATGCCGATGGCACCGTCCCGCAGGACAATCCCTTCGTGGGTCAGGACGGGGTGGACAGCATCTGGTCCTATGGTCACCGCAATGTGCAGGGCGCAGCGATCGGGCCCGACGGCGCGCTTTGGACCTTGGAGCACGGTCCGGCGGGCGGCGACGAGTTGAATCGTCCGCAAGCCGGTCTGAACTATGGCTGGCCCGTCATCTCTTACGGTGAGAACTACGACGGCAGCCCGGTCGGGTCCGGCGAGTCTGCGATGGAGGGGATGGAACAGCCCGTCTACTACTGGGACCCGGTGATCGCGCCGGGCGGCATCGCCTTCTATGATGGCGATTACGCAGACTGGCAGGGCGATCTGCTGATCGCCGGCCTGAACCCCGGGTCTTTGACCCGTCTTCGCCTGGATGGCGACACCGTCACCGGCGAGGAGCGGTTGTTGCAGGATGTCGGGCGCATCCGCGACGTCGAGGTGCTGGATGACGGCGATCTGATGATCCTGATCGATGCCGATCCCGGCCAGATCCTGCGCGTGACGCCCGGCGCGTGATGATAGGCCGTCGCCTCATGCGGGCCGCCGCGATCGTGGAGGTCGCGGCGGAGCGTGTGTTCTTTCAAGGCAACCTCGAAAAGCTGTCGATCGAGCCTTATGGCGGCTATGCGACGACCGAACACCTGATTGCGCGGGGCCGGGTTCTGGCCGCGCGCGAGATCGAGAAGATCGACGGGCAAAGCAAGCTTGCCAATGCCCGCCAGATGTTCCGTCTGTTCGCGACGCATGAGGTGGCGGAGGTGACGGTCAGGTCCGGTTCCTGTTCCGCCGTCACGGACGCCGAGGGATATTTTACCCTGCTCACGCCCCGCGGCGACCAATCAGGCTGGGTGAATGTCGCCGTCGCGATTCCCGGCCAGAGCGCGATCTGCCCGGTCCTTGTGGCGCGGCGCGATGCACGATGGGCGGTCATTTCGGACATCGATGACACGATGATGCACACGGGAGCGTGGTCGACGCTGCGCAATCTCTGGACATCCTTCACCGGCAGCGTGGCCAGCCGCGAGGTGTTCGACGATGCCGTGGCCTTGATCCGGGGATTGGCCGCGGATGGACGTAACCCGGTTTATTTCGTCAGCTCTTCTCCGTGGAACTTTCACGGTTTCCTTGACGATGTCTTTCGGCGTGCGGGGCTGCCCGAGGCACCGAAATTCCTGCGCGACTATGGCTTTGGCGACGATCAGTTCATCACTGGACGGCATGGCGATCACAAGGGCAGCGCCATCGACCGGATTGCCGCGGCGCATCCCGACCTGCCGTTGGTGCTGATCGGAGATACCGGACAGCATGACGCCAAAATCTATGCGGACGCGGCGGTCAGGCATCCGGGGCGCGTCGCACGGGTGATTCTGCGCACGCCGGGCGGCGGTGCAGACGCTGACGATCGGCTGCAGGCGGAACGGCTGCGCAGCCTTGGCATACCGGTCAGCCTAGACACGAATTTTCATGCCGCACTGGCGGAACTGTCCAGCACCGGGCCGAGTGGGGTTTAACCCGCCACGACACCGGCCTAGGGTGCGGGCAAAAGGGCGTCGCCATGCAGCCGCTTCGCGGGATTTCCTACAAGATCGTCTCTGTCATGATCTTCGTCGCCATGTCGTCGCTGATCAAGGCGGCGTCCGGCGAGGTTCCGCCGGGGCAGGCGGTCTTCTTTCGCAGTTTCTTTGCCTTGCCGATCATCGTCGGCTGGCTGGCGATGCGGCACGAGTTGCGCGATGGCTGGAAGACGGCGAACCCGATGGGTCACGTCTGGCGGGGCTTGGTCGGCACGTCGGCGATGGGTCTGGGATTCGCCGGTCTGGGGCTGCTGCCGCTGCCAGAGGTCACGGCGATCGGCTATGCGGCACCGCTGCTGGTGGTCATCTTTGCCGCGATGTTCCTGAATGAAGAGGTGCGCGCCTTTCGCCTGTCCGCGGTGGCGTTGGGCCTGATCGGGGTGCTGATCGTCCTGAGCCCCCGGTTTTCCATCAGCGCACAGACGGATCATGCGCAGACGCTGGGGGCCGTGCTGATGCTGATGGGGGCGGTCTGTGCCGCCTTGGCACAGGTCTTTGTCCGCAAGCTGGTGTTCACCGAGGATACCGCAGCCATCGTGTTCTGGTTCTCGGTGACGGCGACATGCCTGTCATTGCTGACGCTGCCTTGGGGCTGGGCCGTGCCGTCGTTGTCAGCCTGGGTCATGCTGGTCATGGCGGGCCTGCTGGGTGGGATCGGTCAGATCTTCCTGACCTCCAGCTACCGCTTTGCCGATGCATCGCTTGTGGCGCCGTTCGATTACACTTCGATGATCCTGGCGCTCATCGTGGGGTATTTCGTCTTCGACGAGGTGCCGACGGTCACGATGATCGTCGGTGCGACCATCGTCATCGCAGCAGGTGTTATGATCATTCTGCGCGAACGGCATCTGGGCCTGAAACGGGCGCGGCAGCGCAAGGTCACCGGGACCGTCGGTCACAACTGACGGGCTTCGCGCGATCAGCTTGCCTTGTCATTGGCGTCGCGGACTTCCTCACGCACTTGTCCCCAGGTAATCAGGCCAAAGACCAGTGTGCCGCCCACGACGTTGCCCAGAAACACGGGGATGAAGAAGCTAAAGATTGCCGCCATGAGTCCGAGTTCGCCGATCAGCAACAGATAGGCCATCTCGACCGAGCCGGCGATGATATGGGTGAATCCGCCGGCGGCGATCAGCCAGGTCATCACGATGATGATGACGAGGTTGTCCTGCTCTCCTGCCGCGAGCATCCAGACCAGCGCCGCGATCAGCAGGCCCGCTGGCACGGCCTTGGCAAAACCGATCCATGCCCCGTGCTCCGTTGCGTGCTTGCTGATCTCGGTGATGCTGGCCAGGATGTCTGGTTCAAACGTCGGCATCCAGGCAATGAAGGCGGCGGCGATGAAGCAGCCGATGACGTTGGCACCCAGCACGATCGCCCAAAGCCGTGCAACGCACCACAAATTGTAAAGGCTTGGCCGCGCAAGCAGGGGCAGGACGGTCGTCAGCGTGTTTTCGGTGAACAGCTGCATCCGTCCAACGATGACGATGAGGAACCCGAGGGTGTAGCCAAGGCTCTCGATCAGGGGCAGCCATGTCGTGTCGGGCAGGTAAGTCTTGAACAGTGCTTCTCCGATCACGGAAAAACTGATGCAGACACCGGCCGCGACACCCGACCAGAACAATGAGGTGCGCGGGCGGCGCAACTCCTCGTCACCCTCGCGGCGCACGACCTGATAGACCAGTTTGGCCGAGAGGTGCGATGCCTCGCGGACGGCCTCTTCCTCGTCGGGCTCGTTGGTTTCCTGTTCCTTGCGTTCGGATTCAGCCTGCTGCCGCCGGGATTCGTTTTCTTCGACTTTGCGGCGGATTTTGGATTCGGTCTCGGCGGGCATGGCGGTCCTCGTGTTCTTTGCCATAAGGTGGCGCAGGCCAGGATTGCGTCAAGTCAAGCACTTGGCTGGCTTCCGCCGTTCAATGCGAACCGAAAATCGTGATTTTGCCCAAACGGGCTTTTCAGGTTAGGATAGATGCAGGAGGATATCACAATGACCAGACACATCGTCGATACCGACCACACCACCGACAGCAGCCTGCGCTTGCGGCGATTCCTGACCATCGCGCGGCACAACGGTCGTCACCCGGCCATCACGCAGATGCTGCACCAGCCCCGGTCACGGGCAAAGGTCAGCGGGCGCGTGCCGGGCCTGCTGCGACCCCAACGCGCCCGCCAAGATCAGGCGCGGACCAACTTCTCGTAATCCGACGCGATGTCGAGCGTCAGCCGGCCGACCTCGAAATTGTAGTCGCCGATCTGGCCCACCGGGGTCACTTCGGCGGCGGTTCCCGTCAACCAGCACTGCTCGAACCCTTCCAGTTCTTCCGGCATGATGTGGCGTTCGTGGACGATGACGCCCTTGTCGCGCAACATCCCCACGACGGTCTGCCGTGTCAGGCCGTTCAGGAAGCAGTCCGGCTTCGGCGTATGCACTTCGCCGTTCTTGACGAAGAAGATGTTTGCCCCGGTCGCCTCGGCCACATAGCCGCGATAGTCGAACATCATGGCGTCGGAACAGCCCTTCGCCTCGGCCGCGTGCTTGGACATGGTGCAGATCATGTAAAGACCGGCAGCCTTGGCCTGATGCGGAATCGTCTCGGGTGAGGGGCGCTTCCACTTGGCGATGTCGAGCTTGGCGCCCTTGGTCTTGGCTTCACCATAGTAGTTGCCCCAGGACCAGACCGCGATCGCCGTGCGGACCGGGTTGCGGGCGGATGCGACACCCATGTCCGGCCCGGCACCGCGCCACGCAAAGGCGCGCACATAGGCGTCGGTCAGGCCGTTGGCCTGCAGCGTCGCGGCCTTGGCGGCGATCAGGTCATCGACGGAATAGGGAACCTCGAAGTCAAGGCAGTTGGCCGAGAAATGCAGCCGCTCTGCATGTTCGCGATCCTTGAAGATCCTGCCGTTGTAGCAGCGTTCGCCTTCGAAGACGGAGGAGGCGTAGTGCAGGGCATGGGTCAGAACGTGAACCTTGGCGTCGCGCCATTCGACCAATTGGCCGTCCATCCAGATTTTGCCGTCGCGATCGTCGTAAGCGCCATCCATCCTCGAACTCCTTCAGATTTGCATTTGTATCGCCGTTAAGTCCGTTTCGGACATAATGTTGCGCATTTTATGTCGAATCGCTACCAGTTGACACTAGTCATGTCAACAAGGCTGACGTATTGTCCTGCCGAAACGGGACAAGGGGCGCGCCATGAACCAGACACCGCAAGGCACCTCGGGTCAGGCGCTGCTGTTCCTGACCGACGAACAATTGCGCAAGGGGATCGAGGCGATGTTCTTTGCCTATCGCGGCTTTACCGCCGACCCCGATCGCATCCTGTCCGACATGGCCTATGGCCGGGCGCATCACCGGGCGATCCACTTCATCCACCGCAGCCCGGGAACGACGGTGAACAACCTGCTGGCCATCCTCGGTGTTACAAAACAATCCCTGAATCGTGTGTTGCGCAGCCTGATCGCTGACGGTCTTGTGTCTTCGACCGTGGGCGACCGGGACAAGCGGGAACGGCATCTGCACCTGACCGAAAAGGGTGCGACGCTGGAACGCAGCCTGTCGGACGCCCAGCGGGACCGGATGCGCAGTGCCTACCGCGCCGCCGGTCCGGTCGCGGTGGCCGGGTTCCGGCAAGTGTTGGAGGCCATGATGGACGATGAGATGCGGCACCACTATCTGGCACTTGTGGACAAGCCCGATGGCCGGTGACGACGCCCATCTGCTGATCGTCGACGATGACGAACGTATCCGGGGATTGCTGCGCAAGTTCCTCGTGCGGTCCGGTTTCCTTGTCACGACGGCGCGCGACGCAGCCCATGCGCGGCGCATCCTGTCGGGGCTGGCCTTCGATCTGATCGTTCTCGACGTGATGATGCCGGGCGAGGACGGCGTCACCTTCTGTCGGGACCTGCGGCACCGCACCGGCACGCCGGTCCTGCTGCTGACCGCGAAGGGAGAGATCGAGGACCGGATCGCGGGACTTGAGGCCGGAGCCGACGATTACCTGTCAAAGCCGTTCGAACCGAAGGAACTGTTGCTGCGGATCAACGCGATCCTGCGGCGCGTGCCACAGGCCGCCGCGCAGCCCATTCCCCAGACCATCCTGCAACTTGGCCCGATCCGCTATGACATCACGAAGGGAGAGATGCGGCAGGACGACGGCCTCGTGCGGCTCACGGCGACCGAAAGCCAGCTGATGCGCATCTTTTCGGCCCGTCCGCATGAACCTGTGACCCGGCTGGAACTGGTCGAGGAATTGAGCCGCTCTGGCGGGCAGACGCAGGAACGCGCCGTGGACGTGCAGATCACCCGCCTGCGCCGCAAGATCGAATCCGACCCCAAGCAGCCGCGCTACCTTCAGACCGTGCGCGGTTCGGGATACATGTTGGCCCCCGATCAGGGCTGACCGCACAGGGCGCGCGACGCGCGCGCGGTTTTTCCGGTCCTTGATGCGGGCACAAACACCTTGCTCGCCAGCGTCTCGCGTGTCGATGGCGCGGATGCCTCCGGCGGGAGTTTATCGGCCAGATGAAATGCCTTGTCGATCCCCGCGGCTTTCGGTTTGGTGGCGGAATGAAAACAGCCCTGATTTCCCATCCCGACTGCCTTGACCATGTGACGCCGCCCGGCCACCCGGAACAGGTGGCGCGGATGGATGCGGTGCTGGGGGCGTTGCAGGACATGGACCTGCTGCGCGTCTCCGCGCCGCACGCGGCAGAGGATGACGTGTTGCGGGTGCACCCCAAATCCCACATCGACGCGATCCGGCGGGCCGCCCCCGATAGGGGCTTCGTCGCGTTGGACGCGGATACGCACATGTCGCGCGGCACGCTGTCCGCCGTCTGGCGCTGTGCCGGTGGTGCGGTGCGCGCGGTCGATCTGGTGCTGGGCGGCGAGGTCTGCAATGCCTTCGTCGCGATGCGCCCGCCCGGCCATCACGCGGAACGCACGACTGCGATGGGGTTTTGCTTTTTCGGCAATATCGCCATCGCGGCGAAACATGCGTTGGATCACCACGAGCTGAAACGCGTGGCCATCGTGGATTTCGATGTCCACCACGGCAACGGGACGCAGGACCTGGTCGAGGACGATCCGCGCATCCTGTTCTGTTCGACCCACCAAAGCCCATTGTATCCCGGCACCGGGGCCGCCGACGAAACCGGTGTCGATGACAACGTCGTCAATGTGCCGCTGGACGAAGGCACCGATGGGCGCGGGATTCGCGTCGCGATGGAACGACACATCCTGCCGCGGGTCGACGCCTTTCGGCCCGATCTGATCCTGATCTCGGCCGGGTTCGATGCGCACCGCGCCGATCCGCTGGCGGGGCTTGCGCTGGTGGAGGATGATTTTGCCTGGATCACTGCACAGCTTTGCGATCTGGCCGACAAACACTGCGCCGGGCGGGTGGTGTCGTGTCTTGAGGGCGGTTATGACTTGCCCGCGCTGGGGGCGTCCGCCGCCGCGCATGTCAACGTGTTGAGGGAGCGCAGCAATGCCAGAAACGCCGGTTGAAGACATGACGTTCGAGGAAGCGATCCGCGAACTGGAACTGGTCGTGGGCAAGCTGGAGCGCGGCGACGTGGCGCTGGACGACAGCATCGCGCTGTATGAACGCGGTGCCGCATTGAAGAAGCGGTGCGAGAAGAAGCTGACCGAGGCCGAGGAGAAGGTCGCGAAGATCACGACCGGACCGGACGGGATGGCAGCGGGCACGGCACCGCTCGACCCGTGACTTTTGCCAACCGGCTGGCGCTGGACGCCACCACCGCGCAGCGGATCATCGAACTCTCCCTGACCTCCGTCCCGGACGTGCCGCTGCACGACGCGATGCTGTATGCCGTGCGTGGCGGCAAGGGGCTGCGTGCATTTCTCGTGCTGGAAGGTGCGCGGCTGCATGACGTGGGTGACCGTGCCGGCCATGCTGCGGCAGCGATCGAGGCGATGCACGCCTATTCGCTGGTGCACGACGACCTGCCTGCGATGGACGACGACGACCTGCGGCGCGGCCAGCCGACATTGCATCGGAAATGGGACGAGGCGACGGCCATCCTGGTCGGTGACGCGCTTCAGGCGCTGGCGTTCGAGATGGTCTGTGCCGTGGGGTCCGGCGTGCCGGATGCCGCCCGCGCCGACCTTGCGCTGACGCTGGCCCATGCGGCGGGCGCGCAGGGCATGGTGCTGGGGCAGGCGCTGGACATCGCCGCCGAAAGCGGCCCGCCGCTGACGCTGGACCAGATCACAGCCTTGCAGGCGGGCAAGACCGGCGCGCTGATCACCTGGGCCGCCTGCGCCGGACCGCGCATCGCGCAGGTCGACGTGGCCCCAATGAAGGCATACGGCGATGCGCTGGGCCTCGCGTTCCAGATCGCCGACGACATCCTGGACGAGACCGGCGATGCCGGGGCTGTCGGCAAAGCCGTCGGCAAGGATGCGGCCGCGGGCAAGGCGACCTTCGTGTCCCTGCTGGGGCTCGCGGGGGCGAAACGTCGCGCGGGCGATCTTGTGGACATGGCCTGCGACGCCCTAAGTCCCTATGGTGACCGCGCCGAAACGTTGCGCGACGCCGCCCGTTTCGTCATTGCGCGCGACAAGTAAGGACAGACCATGACCGACCGCCCCAGCACGCCGACGCTCGACAAGGTGCATTTGCCCGCCGACATGAAGGGTCTGTCGGATGGGCAACTGCGTCGGCTGGCGGACGAACTGCGGGCCGAGACGATCGCGACCGTCGCCAGCACTGGCGGGCATCTGGGTGCAGGGCTTGGCGTCATCGAGATAACGGTTGCGCTGCACGCCGTCTTTGACGCGCCGCGTGACAAGATCATCTGGGACGTGTCGCACCAGAGTTACCCGCACAAGATCCTGACGGGACGCCGCGACCGCATCCGCACCCTGCGTATGAAGGATGGCTTGTCGGGGTTCACCAAGCGCAGCGAAAGCCCGTTCGATCCTTTCGGTGCGGCCCATTCCAGCACTTCGATTTCCGCTGCGCTTGGCTTTGCCACAGCCCGCGATCTGGGCGGCGATCCGGGGGACGCGATTGCCGTGATCGGCGATGGGGCCTTGTCCGCCGGCATGGCCTATGAGGCGATGAACAATGCAGGCCATCTGGGCAAGCGTTTGATCGTGATCCTGAACGACAACGAGATGTCGATCGCGCCGCCGGTGGGGGCGATGTCGTCCTATCTGTCGCGGCTTTATGCCGAAGGTCCGTTTCAGGATCTGAAGGCCGTGGCCAAGGGGGCCGTATCGTTCCTGCCGCCGCCCTTCCGCGAAGGGGCAAAGCGCGCGAAGGACCTGTTGAAGCACATGACCGTCGGCGGGACGCTGTTCGAGGAGCTGGGATTTTCCTACGTCGGTCCCATCGACGGACACGATTTGGACCAGTTGCTTGCGGTGCTGCGCACGGTAAAGGAACGTGCCGCCGGACCGATCCTGATCCACGCCATCACGCAGAAGGGCAAGGGGTTCGCACCTGCCGAGGCCGCCGCCGACCGAGGCCATGCGCGCAGCAAGTTCGATGTGTTGACCGGTGAGCAACAGAAGGCCAAAAGCAATGCGCCGTCCTATACTTCGGTTTTTGCCGATGCGCTGATCAATCTGGCATCGAAAGATGACAAGATCGTTGCGGTGACGGCAGCCATGCCGGACGGCACCGGGCTCGACAAATTCATGGCGCGTTATGCCAGCCGCTGCTTTGACGTGGGCATTGCGGAACAGCACGCCGTCACCTTCTGCGCCGGTCTTGCCGCAGGCGGGATGAAGCCGTTCTGCGCGCTTTATTCCACGTTTCTGCAACGCGGTTACGATCAGGTCGTCCACGACGTTGCCATTCAGCGCCTTCCGGTGCGTTTTGCCATCGACCGGGCGGGGTTGGTCGGCGCAGACGGTGCCACGCATGCGGGGTCGTTCGATGTCGCGTTCCTTGCCAATCTGCCCGGGTTCGTCGTCATGGCCGCCGCGGACGAGGCGGAACTGGTCCGCATGGTCGTCACCGCCGCCGGCCACAACTCTGGCCCCATCGCGTTCCGCTTTCCGCGCGGCGAAGGGGTCGGGGTCGAAATTCCCGTCGATGCGCAGCCACTGGAGATCGGTCGCGGCCGCATGATCCGACAGGGCAAGCAGGTGGCGATCCTGTCCTTCGGCACCCGTCTGCAAGAGGTCGAACAGGCCTGCGAGGCGCTGGGCGCAAAGGGCATCACGCCCACGATCGCGGACGCCCGCTTTGCCAAGCCACTGGACCGCGACATGATCCTGAAACTCGCCGCCGACCACGACGCGCTGATCACGATCGAGGAGGGGGCCATTGGCGGCTTCGGCTCTCACGTCGCGCAGTTGCTGGCCGAGGAAGGAGTTTTCGACCACGGCCTGAAGTTTCGGTCGATGGTGCTGCCCGACACCTTCATCGACCAGTCCAGCCCAGCGGACATGTATGCGACGGCAGGGCTGAATGCGTCGGACATCGAGCGCAAGGTGCTGGAGGTGCTGGGCGTCGGCGTGATCGGAAAGCGGGCCTAGGACGCGGTGCCAACCGCTTCGAGCCCATTTTGTCGATTGATTGCGGTGCTTTTCAGTTTACGCCTGTGACTAACGGAAGCACCGACGCGTCCGTCTGTACTCCGAGAATGCTGCCGTCAATTGCCGGGAGATGAAAGCCACAGGTTTATGGATATGAATTGGCGACATAAACAAATGTGACCCGGCCGTCGATGTTTGCAATGTTGCGAAGCCTGTAATCGCTGGCCTGCAAGAATTCATGGGTCGTCACGAATGATCCGTTGTTTTCCAAAGCGAAGGCGACAGTGGCTTGCTTATTTAAGACCTCGGACCTCGCTTCCTTGCACGACATCCTCATGACGTCCGGCTTCGATGGAACGACAAACAAGAAAATCAGCACACCGTTCAAAAAGCATCGAAAGCGCTAGGGCAACATGCTTGAGCATCGGAAATATCTGCCTTTTCAGAACGTCGCCAAAAGATAGAGTTGCGTCGGAACAATTGAAAGGCAGAAAAGTCCGCTGACCGGACCTTGAGGCGATCTAATTCCTATCTCCGGCCTTCCTCCAACCGTTTCTCGATTGCAATAAGTTTCGCCATGACCTCGTCGCGGTAGGCGTCGGTTGCGGCGTTGCCTTCCTCGGCATGGGCGTCCTGCATGGAATTGACGATCAGGCCGACCAGCAGGTTCACGACGGCGAAGGTCGTGACAAGGATGAATGGAATGAAGAAGGCCCAGGCGTAGGGGAAGACCTCCATCACCGGGCGCACGATGCCCATCGACCAGCTTTCCAGCGTCATGATCTGGAACAGCGAATAGGCGGAATGGCCCAGCGTGCCGAACCAGTCGGGGAAGGCCGTGCCGAACAATTGCGTCGCCATGACGGCGGCGATGTAGAAGATGATGCCCATCAGCACGAACACCGACGCCATGCCGGGCAGCGCGCCGACAAAGCCTTCGACGACGCGGCGCAGGGTGGGTGCCACCGAAATGACGCGCAGGGCCCGCAGCACGCGCAGGGCGCGCAGCACCGACAGGCCGTGACCGGTCGGCACCAGTGCGACGCCGACGACGACGAAGTCGAAGATGTTCCAGCCGTTGCGAAAGAAGCTGCTGCGTTGCACGAAAAGTTTTGCCGCAATCTCTGCCGCGAAGATGGCAAGGCAGACCGCATCGAGCAGCAGGATCAGCGGGCCCACATCGGCCATGATGGTCGCCGATGTCTCTAGCCCCAGAAGGGCGGCGTTGAAGACGATGACGGCCGTGATGAAGCGGGTGAAGGCAGGGCGGTCGATGACATTCGCGAGGCGTTGGCGCAGGGTCATGGCGTCTTTCGGTCTTGGGCCTTGGTCAAATGTGGTGTTGCCCGCCGGTGCACAAGACGCAAGGTCGTATCGCGCGGCATATCGCCAGACGGTTCGGGATCTGGCAGGGTCGTGCCATGACCGTGACCGTCAAGATATGGCGCTGGATCGTCTTCCTGCTGGCTGCCTTCTACTGCCTCTACGAACTCTGGTTCGGGCCTTGGGGCGGGTTTGGCGGGCCATTCCGCTATCTGACGATCTGGGCGTTGTTCCTGTCGTTCTTCTGCGCCAGCCGGATGATGGCGCTGACAGAGCATCGCAGTACCCGAAGATGGGACGCGATCGTCGGCGCGACGGCGGTCGTCAATGCGATGGTCGTCCTGCTGTATTGGCGGCTTTATTTCGCGGACCCTGCGTCGGTGACACGCGACGGGCAATTGTCGCAACCTTGGCTGGAGTTCTACCTGCACGGCCTTGGACCACTGCTGCAATGGATCGACGCCATCTTCATACACAGAGCGTTTCGGCGGCTGGGACACGTTCTGGCCGTACTGCTGGGGATCGTCGAATCTGGCCGTCGCGATCCTGCTGCTGGGGATTTTTGCCGGGATCGCGGTGCTGGTCAGGCGAGGTCTTCCTGCGCCAGCAATGCCCTGAGGCCACTGCGGTAGTCGGGAAACAGCAGGTCAACACCCAGTTCATTCTTGATGCGGTCGTTGCGGACCTTCTTGCTTTCGGCATAGAAACTGCGCGCCATCGGGGTCATGTCGGCGTCCTCGAACCGCACGGCATCCGGCACCGGCAGGCCCAAGAGTTCTGCGGCATAGGCGATGACGTCCTGCGGCGGGGCGGGGTCGTCGTCGCAGACATTGTAGATCGCGCCGGGGTTCGGCCGCGCGATGGACGCGGCAAGAACCCGCGCGATGTCGTCGACATGGGTGCGGCTGAAGACCTGCCCGTCCTTGATGATCCGCCGCGCCGTGCCGTTGCGGACCTTGGCAAACGGTCCGCGACCGGGGCCATAGATGCCCGCCAGTCGAAAGATGTGCAGCGGCAGGCCGGGAATTGCCTGCCACGCCGCCTCTGCCATGACCCGCGCCTGACCGCGCCGGGTGGCTGGGGTCAGCGGCGTCGCCTCATCCACCCAATCACCGTCGTGATCGCCATAGACGCCGGTTGTGGAGAGATAGCCGACCCACTGGACCTGACCCGCCCGCGCCGCGATCTGTTCCCCCAGCGCGTCCAGCACCGGGTCGCTGCCGTCGTCGGGCGAGGCCGAGATCAGCAGATGCGTCGCGGCGTCCAGTGCTGTGGTCAAGTCGGTGCCGGGCCAGACACGCGGTTCGACGCCACGCGCCGCAAGGGCGGCGGTCTTGTCATCCGACCGCGTGGTGCCGATCACCCGCCAACCCCGTGGCAGCAGCAACCGTTCAAGGGCGCGCGCCGAATAGCCGTGGCCGAAGGAAAGCAGCGTCGACGTCATGGGACCTACGCAAACAGATCGTCGGCGGGCGGTGCGCGCAGAAGGCGCAGCGTCTTGGTGCAACGCTGACCGCCGAACATGCCGTCCAAAAGTGCGGCAAAGACCGGGGTCGTGGGCGACGTCGCCTCGAACAAGGTGGCGCAGGCACGCAATTTGTAGGCGTCGGTCTCGCCCATGATGGCGACGGGGTCGGTGCCTTGGTGATCGAGAACCAGGTGGGTCGCGTCGATCAGCCTCGGACCCAGAAGAGGATGACCAAGGTAGGCCCCCGCCTCTTCGGCGTCGCGCAGGGAATAGAACATCGCCATGGGCGATTCGCCGATGCCGGTCAGGACGGGAAACACGAACCACATCCAATGCGTCTGCTTGCGACCGGCGGTCAGTTCGGCGGTCACAGTGTCGAAGACGGTATCCTGAGCCGCGACGAAATGATCGAATTCATCGTCGTCTTCATCGAGATCGTCATCGTCATGCACTTGGTCAACCATCGCCCGCCCCGAGTATTCGCGTTATTCCCCTGATTTTGAAGGAAGCGGCAGGATAAGACCATCGGAAAGTGCGCGGACCGTCTGGCCGCTATGGAGGCAAGGATTTCAATTGCCTTTTGACAGGTGTGCGACTACATCCTGCGGTGGGACACCCTTCCCCAACGAAGGGCGCATATCTGTGAGGATACCAGCAATGGTGACGACCAAACCGGAATCGCGGCCGGACAACGCGCGATTTTCGTCAGGCCCCTGTGCCAAACCCCCCACATGGTCACTCGAATCGCTCGGCGGCGCGCCCTTGGGCCGGTCGCACCGTGCGAGCGTGGGCAAGGCAAAACTGGCCGAGGCCATCGACCTGACCCGCGAAGTGCTGGGCGTGCCTGCGGATTACCGCATCGGCATCGTGCCTGCCTCTGACACCGGTGCCTATGAGATGGCGATGTGGACCATGCTGGGCGAACGCCCGGTGGAAATGGTCGCATGGGAATCCTTTGGCGCGGGCTGGGTCACCGACGTCGTCAAACAGCTGAAGATCGAGGCGACTGTCCGCGAAGCCGCCTATGGCGAGATCGTGGACATGGCCGCGCTGAACTATGACCACGACGTTTGCTTTACCTGGAACGGCACGACATCCGGCGTGCGGATGCCGCATGGCGACATGATCCCGGGTGACCGCGCCGGCCTGACGCTGTGCGACGCGACCTCTGCCGCCTTTGCGCAGGACCTGCCGTGGGACAAGCTGGATGTGACGACCTTCTCCTGGCAGAAGGTCATGGGCGGAGAGGGCGCGCACGGCATGCTGATCCTGAGCCCCCGCGCGGTCGAACGGCTGGAAAGTTACACCCCCGCCTGGCCGCTGCCCAAGATCTTCCGCCTGACCTCCAAGGGCAAGCTGATCGAGGGCATCTTCAAGGGCGAGACGATCAACACTCCCTCCATGCTGTGCGTGGAGGATTACCTCGTCGCGCTGAAATGGGGCCAGTCCATCGGTGG
Source organism: Loktanella sp. DJP18 (assembly GCF_049310965.1). Classification (NCBI taxonomy): domain Bacteria; kingdom Pseudomonadati; phylum Pseudomonadota; class Alphaproteobacteria; order Rhodobacterales; family Roseobacteraceae; genus Loktanella; species Loktanella sp. DJP18. Next base: position 28,663 of record NZ_JBMERN010000028.1, read on the forward strand.
ACAGCCGGCGCTGAAGGCGCGGGCCGATGCCAATGCGGGCGTGATCTTCGACTTCTGCGAAAAGCATGACTGGATCGCCAACCTCGCCGTCGATCCGGCGACGCGGTCGAACACCTCTGTCTGCCTCAAGTTCACCGATGACCGCATCACCGACGGCGCGGCATTCGCCAAGGCCGTGGCCAAGCGGCTCGAGTCCGAAGGCGTGGCGCTGGATGTGGGTGCCTATCGCGACGCCCCCGCCGGTCTGCGCATCTGGTGCGGTGCCACGGTCGATCATTCCGATCTGGCGGCGCTGATGCCCTGGATCGAATGGGCCTTCGAGGCCGAGATCGCCGCCTGATCGCCAACGCTTGATTTTGGCGGGCCACCCTTGGCCCGCCCCATCCCCCATTCCATTGAAGGAGCGCCAGACATGGCCCCCAAGGTTCTCATCTCCGACGAACTGTCGGACGCCGCCGTCCAGATTTTCCGCGACCGCGGTATCGATGTCGATTTCCAGCCCAAGCTGGGCAAGGACAAAGAGGCGCTGGCCGCCATCATCGGCAACTACGACGGCCTTGCCATCCGGTCCGCCACCAAGGCGACGGAAAAACTGATCGCCGCCGCGACCAATCTCAAGGTCATCGGTCGTGCCGGCATCGGGGTCGACAACGTCGACATTCCCGCCGCGTCCAAGAAGGGCATCATCGTGATGAACACGCCCTTCGGCAACTCGATCACCACCGCCGAACATGCCATGTCGCTGATGATGGCCGTGGCACGCCAGATCCCCGAGGCGAACGCATCGACCCACGCCGGCAAGTGGGAAAAGTCCCGCTTCATGGGGGTCGAGCTGACGAACAAGACGCTGGGCGTGATCGGCGCGGGCAACATCGGGTCCATCGTGATCGACCGCGCCAAGGGCCTCAAGATGAAGGTCATCGCCTACGATCCCTTCCTGTCCGAGGATCGCGCGATTGAGCTGGGCGTGGAAAAGGTGGAACTGGACGACCTGCTGGGCCGTGCCGATTTCATCACCTTCCACGTGCCCCTGACCGACCAGACCCGCAACATCCTGAGCCGCGAGGCAATCGCGAAATTGAAGCCCGGTGTGCGCATCGTGAACTGCGCCCGTGGCGGTCTGGTGGACGAAGACGCGCTGGCCGAGGCTCTCAAGGACGGTCGTGTCGCCGGCGCGGCATTCGACGTGTTCGCTGTCGAACCCGCGACGGACAGCCCGCTGTTCAACCTGCCCAACGTCGTCGTGACCCCCCACCTGGGTGCCGCCACGACAGAGGCGCAGGAAAACGTCGCGCTGCAGGTGGCAGAGCAGATGTCCGACTACCTGCTGACCGGTGCCGTGACCAACGCGATCAACATGCCCTCGATCACGGCCGAGGAATCGAAGATCATGGGGCCGTGGATCACCCTGTCGGGCCACCTTGGAAACTTCGTCGGTCAGATGACCGACGAGCCGATCAAGGCGATCAACATCCTGTTCGATGGCAATGCTTCCGAGATGAACCTCAAGGCACTGACCGCCGCGACCATCGCCGGCATCATGCGCCGCCGCAACCCGGACGTGAACATGGTCAGCGCGCCCGTGATCGCCAAGGACAATGGCGTGCAGGTCAGCACGACCAAGCAGGACCAGTCGGGTGTCTTCGAAGGCTACATCAAGGTCACGGTCGTCACGGATCAACGTGAACGGTCCGTCGCCGGCACCGTCTTCAGCGACCACAAGCCCCGTTTCATCCAGATCAAGGGCATCAACGTCGATGCCGAGATCGGCGAGAACATGCTTTACACCACGAACGAGGACGTGCCCGGAATCATCGGCAAGCTGGGCAGCATCCTGGGCGAGCATGGCGTGAACATCGCCAACTTCACCCTTGGCCGGTCCGTCGCCAAGGGCGAGGCCATCGCGCTGCTTTACGTCGACGAACCCGTGCCCGCCGCCACCGTCAAGGCGCTGGAAGACACCGGCAAGTTCCAGCAGGTCAAACCGCTGACGTTTCAGGTCTGACAATAAAGGGAGGGCCTCGCGGTGGACAACGCGAGGCCCTTCATTCATCTGGCCCGTAAACTCCCCCCGGAGGGTCCGAGGCCGTCACATCGCGCGACCCTTGCCCTTTCGGACCAAAGAAAGAAGCGTCATGATCTATGCCATCGGTGACATCCACGGCCAAAAGGCGATGCTGGACCGTGCACTGATCCTGATTGCAGCCGATGGCGGGGCGGCAGCGCCGCTGATTTTCCTTGGCGACTACACCGACCGTGGCCCGGACAGCCACGGCGTGATCGACACCCTGATCGCGGGGCGCGACGCCGGGCTCGACTGGACCTTCATCAAGGGCAATCACGACCGCATGTTCCTCCGCTTCGTGGAGGAAGGCGTGATCCATGACGCAGGGATCAAGTCCGGCCTGTCGTGGCTGAACCCGCGCCTTGGTGGCGATACGACACTGGCTTCCTACGGGATCGTGCCGGCAGCGCCGGCCAGCTTCATCAAGGACGACCAAAGGCGTGAATCCCTTGTCAGCTATCCGACAGCCGAAGGCGATTTGTCGCTGCAAGAGCTGGTCGCCTTCGCCCGCGACCGGGTGCCAGAGGCGCACCGCCAGTTTCTGGCGACCGCCCCGCTGATGCACGAGGCAGAGGGGCATCTGTTCGTCCATGCGGGCATCCGCCCCGGTGTCGCCCTGACGGATCAGACCGAGGATGACCTGATCTGGATTCGCGACGGCTGGCTCGACAATGGCGATGACCACGGCATGATGGTGGTGCACGGGCATACGGCGCTGGATGCGCCCGAACATCTGTGTAACCGGATCGACCTTGACGGCGGCGCGGGCTATGGTCGCCCGCTGGTCCCTGCGGTGCTGGACAACGGCGAATGGTTCACCCTGTCCGACACGGGCCGCGTGCCGCTGCGGCCGAAAGGCTAGGCCATGCCGCAGACCTTCGACAGCCTGCGCACCCTGATGGCCCACGGTTTCGACGCGGTCATCGACGTGCGCAGTCCGGCGGAATTTGCCGAGGATCACATCCCCGGTGCCATCAACCTGCCCGCCCTGTCGAACGCTCAGCGGGCCGAGGTCGGGACACTCTACAAGCAAGTCAGTGCCTTCGACGCCCGCAAGGTCGGTGCCGCTATGGTCGCGCGCAACGTCGCGGATCATGTCGACGGCCCGCTGTCGCAGCACGACGGGTCGTGGCAACCGCTGGTGTATTGCTGGCGCGGCGGCCAGCGGTCAGGGTCTTTCGCGTCGATCCTGCAACAGATCGGATGGCGCGCCGACACGATCAAGGGCGGCTATCAGACCTACCGACGGCTGGTGCATGAGGCGCTCTACATTGATCCGCTGCCGCACCGGTTGATCCTGCTGGATGGCTACACCGGCACGGCAAAAACCGCGCTGCTGCATCTGCTGTCGCAACGCGGGGTGCAGATCGTCGATCTGGAAGGGTTGGCCGCGCACAGGGGATCGCTGTTGGGCGGTATCGCGGGCGGACAGCCCGCGCAAAAAGGGTTCGAGTCGGCTCTGGCACAGGCGTTTATGGACCTTGATCCCGAAAAGCCGACGATCATAGAGGCGGAAAGCAGCAAGATCGGGCAGATCGTCCTGCCGAAGCAGATCTGGGCCGCAATGACCGCTGCACCGCGGATCGAGGTGACCGCACCTCTGGCTGCCCGCGCCGCTTTCCTGACCGAGGCCTATGCCGACATCATTGCCGACACGGACCTGCTGCGCGACCGGTTGCAACCGATCCGCAATCTGCGCGGCCATGACGTCGTGGACGGGTGGGAAACGATGCTGGACAACGGCGATTTCAATGCCCTTGCGACGGCGCTGATGGATCAACACTATGACTCCGCCTACGCCCGATCCCGCAAGGCCGGTGACCGGGTCTGGCTGGGCGAGGTTCATGCGGACACGCTGGACGCCGCCGGGCGGGCGCGTGTGGCCGATGACATTTCTGCGCTGATCGCGACGCTTTAGACCAGCACGATGCCGGGGGTATCGGTCACGCTGCCGATGATCGCGGCGTGCGTGTATCCGGCGTCATGCAGGCGCGCGACGACGCCCGGTGCATCTTCGGCGGCGACGACGGCCAGCAGCCCCCCCGCAGTCTGCGGGTCGTAGATCAGGTCGGTCCGCGCGCCCATCGGCCCGGTCACAGGGCCGCTCCCGGCGATATTGTCCCGCAACAGGGTCGAATGCTGCCCAGCCTCGGCCAACTCCAACGCACCTTTCATCAGCGGAATGTCGGCCAGCGCCAGCGTCGCACCAGTGCCGGATGCGTCATTGATCCCCGACAGATGCCCGGCAAGACCGAAGCCCGTCACGTCGGTCATCGCATGTGCATCGCGCAGGATCATGCTGGCTTGACCTTGGGGTTGCGCCATCAGGTCCAGCGCGCCGGCAACGACACCGCCGGGTGCGACCCCGGCCATATCCGCCGCCATGATGACGCCGCTGCCCAGGGGTTTCGTCAGGATCAGCGCGTCGCCCGGCCGCGCACCGCGCAACGTGATCGGATCGCGGTCGCACAGGCCCGTCACGGTGAATCCAATCGTCATCTCCGCCCCGAGAGACGTATGCCCGCCGACAATCGCCGCACCGGCATCGGTCAGGGCGGCATGGGCGGTCGCCATGATCTCGCTCAGGGTCCGCGCCTGTAGATCGGCTGACATCTTTGGCAGGATCAGGTTCACTGTGGCGGCCTGTGGCGTGGCACCCATGGCCCAGATGTCGCCCAGTGCATGATTTGCGGCGATGCGGGTCATCACGACGGGATCGGCCGTGAAGGCGCGCAGGTGGTCTGTGCTGACGACCTGTCGGACGTCGCCCATGATCAGCAATCCGGCGTCGTCGCCCGGCACGATCTGCACGTCAGCCCGGTCGCTGACCGGCAGCGACGCAAGTGCCGCCCGCAGCGCGCCACGCCCGACCTTGGCCCCACAGCCGCCGCACATCGGCTTGTCGCCCAGCGCATCCTTCAGCCCCTCGGCGCGGGTCAGCGGCAAGTCGGGCTGACCCATGACAGTCAGGTCATCGAACTGACGCATGAACTTCGCGTCGATCCGATCCTTCCAGCGCCACAGCAAAGGGCCCGAGAAGGCCATGCCGAACCGTTCTGCCAGTGCAGATTTGTCGCCAAGGGAAATCAGCTTGAGGTAGTCTGATTGCGGGGAATAGGGTCGCATCCGTCCACCCGACAACACGGCGCGCAGGTTGTCGAACAGTACTGGGGCCTGCCTTACGGCATAGACGCCCGCTTTGGGCCGCGGGTCGTGGGTCATGTGGGCGCAGTCGCCCACCGCGAACAGCGCGGGATCAGAGGATTGCAGGTGCGTGTCCACGCTGATGAAGCCGTCGTGACATGTCACGCCGATGGCCGCCTGCCAATCGTGCGGCTTCGCTCCGGCGGCTCCGGTGATGAAATCGGCGGCGACGCGGCGACCGTCCGCCAGCATAACAGCGCTCTCTTCGATGCCGGTGACAATGGCATCCTCGATCAGCGTGATACCGTTCTTGGCGAGTGCTTTCAGCATCCTGGCCCGCGCCCGTTGCCCCAGCGTATCGACGACCTGCCCCCGGTCGATCAGGTGGGTGACGGGCCTCAGACCGCGTGTCCGCAGGCTGTGGGCCATGGCCATCGCAAGCTCTGCCCCTGCGACGCCCCCGCCGATGATCGCCAGGTGCGGGTCGGTGGTCGCGTTGCGATAGGCATCCCAGCGGCTGGCGAACGGGCCAAGTGGTTTGGCCGGAACCGCGTGATCGGCGAAACCAGGTAGGGTGGGCATGTCCGACGTGATGCCGACGTCAAGACTGGCAACGTCATAGGCAATCGGCGGACGCCCGGGCACCGTGATCAGACGCGCCACAGGGTCGATGCTGGTGACGGCACCCAATATCAGCCGCGCATTGGCGAAACGGGCCAGCTTCATCAGGTCGATGTCCAGCTCATCGCGGCTGTAGTGCCCCGCGACAAAGCCCGGCAGCATCCCGGAATATGCGGCAGTGGGGCCGGGGTCGATCAGCGTCACGCGGACTCCCGCCAGCGCCATCAATCCCCATTTGCGCAGCACAAGCGCGTGTGTATGCCCGCCACCGATCAGCACGAGGTCCTTCACAACCGGAAAATCGGTAATCATGGTACCAGCCATTGCCCGGCCCAGTTGTCGGTCGCGTTGAATGATGCCCGGCGGTGATGCGTGCCCAAGTGCACCACGTCGATGTGGATCAGCTTCAGGGAGAGGACGCAAAAACGGCTCTGATCCGGGGATTTCTGGTAGTCGCGCGCGTCAGCGATAGGTGTGCCGGGCGGCGGGGTGACGCCATAGGACAGACGCGCCACCTCTGGCAGCGGACTCCAGCGATCCATGATCGGTTCGCCCTTCATCAGGGTCACATTGGCCTGCAGCCGGAACTGAAGATCCAGCGCCGGGTCCCAGACGTGAAGGGCGGCGCGGGGCGTTCTTTGCAGGCTGGCGATCTTGTCGGAGGCGCTGTCGGTGTAGACCTCCAGAAGGGCCTCTGATGATACGGCACGGCGCAGGACGACTGTGCGCGCCTCGGGCCAGCCGTCGGGGCTGATGGTGGCAAGGGTCGGTTGCCGCGCGGATGCATCGCGGTCTGTCACGCCGAGGGACAAGCATCGCCAGACCTGCTGATGCAGGCCATCCAGCGCCTCGAACCACTCAGTCATAGCCCGTCATCTCCAGATATCCGACGCCGTTGGCGGTGCCGTCGACGGTGACAGGTCCTTCCCAATAAGGCACGCTGGTCGTCATCCATGCGTCTGTGTTCACGGCGGCGACAGTAACGTCAACACCTTGCGCGGGAAGTTGCAGCCGCCACCGGGTCGGTAGCGTGTGGCCCTCGACTGTCGACTCCTCCAGCGGAGTCGCGGTCAGAGCACCGTCCGCGTAGGGTGTCGGCGTGCCGTCAGGCGCGATCCACGTGGCCGAGGTATAGGCGTTGCCATCGTTCTGCCGGAGGCGAAACCCCATCATCCGCGCGCCATCGTCAAAGGAAAGCGAAAACCAGTCCCAGCCGGTCTGGTTGTCGGCCAGAGGCTGGCTTGACCATTCGCGATCCAGCCATGCGGTGCCGGTGACAGGCACGTCGCCACCCGGCAGACGCAGCGTGCCGGCGATGCTGTAAAAGGGTTGCGAGTAGTAGTAACTGGCCTGTCCGCTCGCGGATTTGACGGAATAGCCGTTCTCGCCCTGCGGAACGATGGGGCCGTTGGTGGTCAAGGTCATGTCATAGCCGAAGTCGGGGCCGCTGGCGGTCAGGGTGCCGCCGTCGATGCCGTCAAACTGCCAGTCGTCGATCCACGCGCTGAACGGGTCGGCGACGACTCCCGCTTGCCCGATGCCGCCGCGTGCCAGGCGTTCGGTGACGAAATGCGCGTCGGGCGTCGTGACGGCGGCGTGGCCCATCCAAAGCTGCGGGTCGGTCCAACCGGACGTTGTCTGCGGTGCCATCGCGGACCGGAACAGGGTCCATTGCAGACCGTAGGGCGTGCCGTCAGGGCCGGTCAGGTTTGCGGTCAGGTACCACCATTCGATGCGATAGTCGGGGTGCGCGCCGTGATCGGCCGGAAACTGGAACTGCGGGTCGGGCCGCGGAATGCTGAAACCGTCCGCGTCAGAGCCGAGACCGGCAAACCCCTGCGCCTGTGCTGTCAGCGGCAGGAGACAAAAGATCAGGGTCTTAACGTTCATTGGAAAATACCTTCAGCAGGTCGCTTGGCGGTGTCCGCGACAATCGCCACGCAGGCCAGAGGGCGGCGAGTGCGGCGGCCAGCAGTGCAAACCCGCCAAGCCGCAGGTAATTGCCGGGGAACAGGAACATTGGCAATTTCCACCCAAAGGCCGCGACGTTGACGATCGCCAGTAGCGCCCAGGCCAGCACAAGGCCAAGCGGCAGGGCAACGACGGCGGTCAGGACGGCCAGCAGGACGGCGCGCATCAGTTCCAGCCGCCCGAGTTCTGCCCGCGTCAGGCCCATAGCCCAGGCAGGTGCCAGTTGCGGAACGCGCAGTGCGGCAAGGGTCAGCAGGCTCATGAGGATCGCAAAGCCGGCGACAGCCAGCGTGAGGATGTTCAACGCCGTCGTGACGGTGAAGGTGCGGTCGAAGATCGCAAGCGAGAACGCCTTGATCCCCGCCTGATTGATCGTGTTTGCGGGGGGCAGGTTCAGGTCGGCCTCCAGCGACTGAACGAGGGCGGGAACATCTTCGGGCGGCAGGCGCAAACCGAACCGCAAAGGCTCTATCTCGGGGTAAAGCACGGCAAAGCTGTCCTCTGCGATCATCGCCTGACCGATGGGGTTGCCGTAATCGCCATAGATGCCCGCCACCGCGAAATCGCGGCCACCCAGTGGCACGGTATCGCCCAGCGTCAGACCCGACCGACGAGAGAGTTGTTCGTTGATCAGGATCGCGCCGCCATCCGCCACGGCATCCCATGGCTGCGTGACAGCCTGCAGGAACTGCCAGTTTTCGCGGTAGGTCGCATCGTCGCGGGTGCCGAACACTTCGGTCGGAAGGTCTGCGATCTGTGCCGGGGCAGAGGCGATGGGCAGCACCGCGCGGACCCGGGGTGTAACGTAGGCGATCAGCGCCGCGGCCTGCGCGGGATCGTCGGCGGTCACGTAGAGCTCTGACGACAGCCGTTGGTCGAGAAATCCGGTAAAGGTCTGCCGGAAGCTGCCGACCATCGTGGACACGCCGACATTTGCGGCCATCGCCAGCAACAGAGCGGCAAGCGCAAGAGACAGGCCGGGCAGTTGCTGGCGGGTGTCGGCCCAGAACCACCGGGCGCGCATGCCAGTCGCCGCATGTTCCGCCAGCGCCAGCACGCGGTCGAGGATCAAAGGCAAGGCGAGGGCCGCGCCGATCAACATGCAACCCAACAAGGCGAAACCGGCGACAAGGCCTTGCGCGGTGAAGGCAAGCACCGCAGCGATGATCAGCAGTGCTGTGGCAATGACGGCCTGCACCCGTGCCGATCGCCCCGCCGCCATGCTGAGCGCGCGAGGCGCGCCTCCCGACAGCAGCGGCAGTTGCGCCAGCCGCCAAAAGGCCGCGGCAGAGGCCATCGCGGTGCCGCCCAGCGCAATGCCGAGGCTCGACAGCCACCAGGACGGGCGCAGTTGCAGCGTGCCCGCGACCGTTGCGCCGTAAAGGCCCTGCAACGTCGCTGCAACGTCGGGCAGCAACAGCGAAGCGATGACGTAGCCGAAGATCACACCGATCCCACCGGCGATCAGCGCCATGAGAACCAACTCTGCGGCCATCAGCACCATCAGCCGGCGCAGCGGCACGCCTAACGCACGCAGGGTGCGCACAACCGGGCGGCGCTGTTCGAATGCGAGGCCGATGGCTCCATTCACGATGAAGAGGCCGACGGCGAAGGACAGCAGGCCGAATGCGGTCAGGTTCAGGTGAAATGAGTCCGTCAACTGCCCAATGTCAGAGCCTGTTTGCGCAACGCGACGTGTTAGGTCCGGGGCCACCTCGGCCAAGGGCGGCTGACCGATGGGCTGGACGGGGGCAACGATCAGCCGGTCGATCTGGCCGGGGCGGTCCAGCAGACGCTGGGCAACGCCGATGTCGGTGATGACCGTGCCGGGTGCGGTGTCGGGGGACAGGATCTTGTCCGGGCCGTCAGGCAACGCATCGAGTGCGGCCTGCTGGCCAAAGACCTGCCCGCGCCCGGACAGAAAGGCACCGACGTCGGCCCCGTCTCCGACCCGGACTGGCCCAAGACCGCCGGGGGCCGTCAGCGGGTCGAGACCGACGATGCGGATACCATCCAACCGACCCTCTGTCACCGGAGAGACGAGCCAGCCGGCCCGCCGCAAGGCGACGTAGGTGTCCTGCGACATCGGTTGACCGTCACGGCGGGACAGTTGATCGAAACTGCCTTCGCCCAGGGTCGCGGCGGCGGCGTCATAGCTCGCCTGCGCCTCTGCATTGATCGCCTGCACTCCGGACCACAGCGCGGTGGCCAGCGCGAGGCCCGCCAGCAGGGTGAAGAGTTGCAGCGGATTGCGCCGCCAATGGGACAGCAACGCCTGAAAGACGGTGCGTGTCACGCGATCAGACCCTGCGCCAGGTGCAGACGGCGCTGCATCTGTCCCGCCAGCCGGTCGGAATGCGTGACCATCAGCAGGCCCGCGCCCGTATCGGTCACAAGCTCCAGCATCAAGGCCAGAACCTGCGCCGCCGTCGTCTCGTCCAGATTGCCGGTAGGTTCATCCGCCAGCACGAGGCGCGGTCGCGGTGCGAGGGTGCGGGCAATGGCGACGCGTTGCTGCTGCCCGCCAGAGAGCTGTTCGGGATACTTGCGCAACTGCGGCGTCAGGCCCATCCGGCCGGCCAATGTCGCGCACCAATCCGCGTCGTGCCGGTCCGCAAGGCGGGCCTGAAATGCGATGTTGTCGGCAATGCGCAGGGACGGGATCAGGTTGAACTGTTGAAAGACGACACCGACGGTTTCACGCCGCATCCGCGCGCGACCTGCATCGTCAAGTGCGGTCAGGTCGGTGCCGTTCAGTATGATGCGCCCGCCGTCCGGGGCGTCCAGACCGCCGATCAGGTGAAGCAGCGTGCTCTTGCCGGACCCGCTTTCACCGGTCAGGGCCAGCGTCTCTCCTTCCGCCAGAGTCAGATTGATGCCGCGCAGAACGGCAAACGGGCCGTCGGCGGTGGCATAGGTCTTCGTCAGGTCGGTGACGGTCAGCAGCATCTCGGTCTCTCTCGTTCACACCCTACATAACGCGAGGGCCGTGGGATCACAGGTGGGTCGCGCGCTTTGCCGCAGATGACGGCACGTTTCGCTGGCATCCCCCGCCTTGCCTTGGCATCCTGATCCCCAAATAGGAGGTTTCATCATGACCGACATCGTCATTCTGGGCGGCGCCCGCACCGCCATCGGGACGTTCGGCGGCGCGCTGGCGGGCACGCCGCCGATCACGCTGGGGGCCATCGCGGCGAAGGCCGCGATTGAACGGGGCGGGCTGACGCCGGACCGGATCGGCACTGTCGTCTTTGGCCACGTCATCAATACCGAACCGCGCGACATGTATCTCAGCCGTGTGGCGGCGATGGACGCGGGCGTCCCGGATACGGTGCCGGCGATGAACGTCAACCGGCTGTGCGGGTCGGGCGTGCAGGCCATCATCTCGGTGGTGCAGGCGCTGGAGATGGGGGATGCGGACTTTGGCCTTGCGGGCGGGGCAGAGTGCATGTCGCGGTCGCCCTTCATCGTCAGCGATCAGCGGTGGGGGGCAAAGATGGGCGATATCCAGACCCGCGACATGATGCTGGGCGCGCTGAACTGCCCGTTCGGCACCGGCCACATGGGCATCACTGCGGAAAACGTCAGCGCAGAGCATGACGTGAGCCGCGCGGCGCAGGACGCCTTTGCGTTGGAAAGCCAAAGCCGCGCGGCGCGGGCGATGGCAGAAGGGCGTTTCGACGACCAGATCGTGCCGGTCGAGGTCAAGGCCCGGCGCGAGACGGTCCAGTTCCGCACGGACGAGCATCCGAAGGCCACGACGGCCGAGGCTTTGGCAGGGCTGCGCCCGGCATTCCGCAAGGACGGCAGCGTGACGGCGGGCAATGCCTCTGGCCTCAACGACGGGGCGGCAGCGGTGACATTGGCGACGATGGCCGCGGCAAAGGCGGCGGGGCTGACCCCGCGGTTCCGCGTGCTGGGCTACGCCCATGCTGGCGTGCGGCCAGAGGTCATGGGCATCGGACCCGTGCCGGCCGTCCGCAAGCTGCTGGACCGGACCGGACTGACGGTCGACGACTTCGACGTGATCGAAAGCAACGAGGCCTTCGCCGCGCAGGCGCTGGCGGTCAGCAAGGAACTTGGCCTTGATCCCGCCAAGGTGAACCCGAACGGGGGTGCCATAGCGTTGGGGCATCCGGTGGGTGCGACGGGTGCCATCATCACGGTCAAGGCGATGTATGAACTGGACCGGATTCAAGGCCGGCGGGCCTTGATCACGATGTGCATCGGTGGCGGTCAGGGGATTGCGCTGGCTATCGAACGGATCGCCTGACGGCAGCGCTTCAATAGAAAAGCGCCGCGTTGTTGACCAGCAGGATGCGGATGACCTCGATCGCGATCAGCGCGATGATCGGTGACAGGTCGACGCCGCCGAGGCTGGGCAGAACGCTGCGGATCGGGCGATAGATCGGTTCAAGGATGCGTTGCAGCGTGTACCAGATCTGTCCGACCAGTGGCTGGCGCACGTTCAGCACATCAAAGCTGATCAGCCAGCTCATGATGAAATGCGCGAAGATGAAGAAACGTGCGACGCCCAGCAGCAGCATCAGGATCTGGAACAGGGACGTCATAGGCACTTCTCCTTTGTTTCAGTGGCGCAGGTAAGCGGTTCGGCCGCTTGAAACAAGTGCCCTCTGCCGCGAGGTCAAAGTTGACGCGCACGTCAATGTGGCGCAGGTGCGGCGCATGTATCCCTTCATCCGCCTTGCCAAGGAATTCGCATTGCACCGCAAGGCCGGTGATCTGGGGGCGCTGGGCGTGCATGTCAGTCACCATCGCTGCTGGCCGCAGGATATCGACCTGTTTCTCGAGATGAACAACGGGCGCATCCTCACGATCCTCGATCTGGGCCGGACGATCCTGGCACGCCGCGTGGGTCTGCTGCGGGGGATGCGGGCGCGGGGCTGGGGGCTGACGATGGCGGGGGCGTCGATCCGGTATCGCCGCCGGATCAGACCCTTCGTGCGGTTCAGGGTCGTCAGCCGCGCGGTCGGCTGGGACGACCGCTTCTTTTGCATCGACCAGTCGATCTGGATCGGCGCGGATTGCGCAGCACAAGCCCTTTATCGTGCGGCCGTGACCGATGCGCAGGGCATCGTCGCACCGGATATCGTCTTTGCGCAGGTGGGCCATGACGCGGCCCGGCCGGCCTTGCCGGATTGGGTCGTCCGGTGGATCGGTGCAGGCGCGCACCGCCCCTGGCCGCCACAGGGTCCGACTGTCTGAAGGAGACTTGCCAGTGCCGGGTGCCGCGTTGTCTAGTCGCGCCAAACGGGGGGCACGGCATGGCGGTATCGAAGCGGCGGATCTGGGGATGGATGGCCTTCGACTGGGCGTCGCAACCCTATTACACGCTGGGCCTGACCTTCGTGTTCGGCCCCTACTTCGCACTCGTCGCCACCAATGCCTTCATGGCCGATGGCATGGAGAAGCTGGCCGCCGATGCACAGGCGCAGTCGATCTGGTCCGCAGGGCAGACCATCGCCGGCCTGCTGATCGCGATCACCGCCCCCTTTCTGGGTGCATTCGCCGACAACTCCGGGCGCAAGATGCCTTGGATCGCCGGGTTCTCTGTCATCTACATCATTGCGTCCTGGGCGTTGTGGGGGTTGGAGCCGAGCGGCGCGGGGCTGATGTGGACGCTCGTCATCTTCTACGTCGGATTCTTCGCGGCCGAATCCGCGTTGAACTTCGTCAACGCGATCCTGCCGAGCCTTGGGACCGAGAAAGAGATCGGTCGCATCTCCGGTTCGGGCGCGGCCTTCGGGTATTGGGGCGGCGTGGTGTCGCTGTTCATCCTGCTGCTGCTGTTCGTGGAAAGCCCCGATACCGGTGTGACGCTGATCGGCCTCGCACCACCCTTCGGTCTGGACGCCACACAGATGGAAGGCACCCGCAGCGTCGGGCCATTCATCGCGATCTGGTTCGCGATCTTCATGATCCCGTTCTTCCTCTATGTCCGTGACGACCCGCGTCTGGGCGGACAATCGACGCGCATCGCCGTCGTCTGGGGCGAGCTGAAAGAGACGTTGCGCGGTGTCCTGCGGCGACCCAGTCTGAAGAACTTCCTGCTGGGGTCCATGTTCTACCGCGACGCTCTGAATGCGCTTTATGCCTTTGGCGGCATCTACGCGGCGCTCGTGCTGGGCTGGACGACGATCCAGATCGGGGTCTTCGGCATCGTGGCGGCCATCGCGGCGGCGATCTTTACCTGGGCGGGCGGGTTGGCGGACCAGCGGTTCGGGCCAAAGCCCGTCATTCGATTCAGCGTCTGGCTGCTGATCGTCGTATCCTGCTTCATCGTCGGCATGTCGCGGGATCATCTGTTCATCTTTCCGCTGGCCGAGACGTCGCAGGTGCCGGATATCATCTTCTACGTTTGCGGCATGGTGATCGGCGGGGCTGGCGGGTCGATCTATGCCGCCAGCCGGTCGATGATGGTGCGCCACACCCACCCGGACCGCCCGGCAGAGGCGTTCGGCCTCTTTGCGCTGACCGGCAAGGCGACTGCCTTTGTCGCGCCCGCAAGCATATCCCTGTTCACGTTTCTGACAGGGAACGTGCAACTGGGTTTTTTGCCGGTGATCCTACTGTTCCTCCTTGGATTGTTACTGTTAAGGTGGGTCAACAAAGACGGAGATCGCGCAGAATGGTCCGCATTGCAGCCCTGATTGCCCTTCTGACAGGACTCTCTGCCTGCCAGCAGGACGCAAAGGTCGCCACGGCGACGCAACCGGCATTTTCCACCCAGAACACCAACGATACCCGCATCGCAAAGCAGGTGTTCGGCAATATTCCCACGCCGGCGGTCATGCCGTCCGCGCCCGTCGGGTTCTATTCCAAGGGCTGTCAGGCGGGTGCGACGCAGCTGCCGGAAACCGGACCGACCTGGCAGGCGATGCGCCTGTCGCGCAATCGCAACTGGGGCCAGCCCGAGCTGATCGATTTCGTGCAGAATCTGTCCCGGTTCGCCGCGACGCAGCCCGGATGGAACGGCCTTTATCTGGGCGACATGAGCCAGCCGCGCGGCGGGCCGATGCTGACCGGCCATGCCAGCCACCAGACCGGCCTTGATGCCGATATCTGGCTGAAGCCCGCCAGCAACTTGTCGCTTTCCCGGACAGAGCGCGAGAACATCTCCTCTGACCGGATGGATCGCAATGACGGCGCCTATGTGAACGGCAACTGGGGCCCGACCCAAGAGGCGATCATTCGCGCCGCTGCGTCCGATCCGCGGGTCGATCGCATCTTCATCTTTGCGGGTGCAAAGGTCGCCATGTGTGCATCCGCGACCGGCGACCGCAGCTGGCTGAACAAGGTGCGTCCTTGGTATGGTCACAACTACCATTTTCATGTGCGGCTGAAATGCCCCGCCGGATCGACGTCATGCGCGCCGCAAGACCCGCCGCCGCCGGGCGATGGCTGCGCCGATGCGCGGGAATGGGTGGACAACATCGTCAATCCGAAGCCCGCACCGCCGCGCGACCCCAATGCGCCCGCTCCCGCACCCAAGCGTGAACTTACAATGGCCAGCCTGCCCGGCCAGTGCGCTGCCGTCGCCGCCAACTGACCGTGCGCCGCCTCATTCTTGCCGTTGCCCTGTTGGCCGGGTGTGGTCAGGCTTTTGGCCAGTCGACCGCGCCGGGCGTGTCCCTGGTCGGCCGTCATGTCTGGGTCGCCGATGGTCCGGCCTTTGGCGGCATGTCCGGGATCGAGATGTCGGACGACGGCACGCGTTTCCATGCACTCAGCGATCATGGGACTTTATGGCAGGGCCGGATCAGGCGCGACGGCGGCGTCATTGTCGGTCTGGACACGGTCAGTGCGACGACACTGTCCGTTGGGCGGGGAAATGCCGGCCGACGCATGGACGACAGTGAAGGGTTGGCTATAGGGCCTGACGGCCGCATCTACGTCTCGTTCGAGGGTTATGCCCGCGTCGCGATCTATCCCGATGTGACACGCCCCCCGGTCACCATTCCGCGCCCCCGAGAGTTCGACGGCTTTCAAGTCAATGCGTCGCTCGAGGCGCTGGCCTTGGGTCCCGATGGTGCGCTCTATACTTTGCCGGAACGGTCCGGGCGCCAGTCCCTGCCTTTCCCCATGTTCCGCTTGCTGGACGACGCCTGGACCGTCCCGTTCAGCATTCCCCGCGACGGTGCCTTTCTACCCGTCGGGGCAGACATCGGCCCCGATGGCCTGTTCTACCTTTTGGAACGCGACTTTGCCGGCATCGGCTTTCGCAGCCGCGTGCGGCGGTTCGACATGACAGGTCA
Source organism: Loktanella sp. DJP18 (assembly GCF_049310965.1). Classification (NCBI taxonomy): domain Bacteria; kingdom Pseudomonadati; phylum Pseudomonadota; class Alphaproteobacteria; order Rhodobacterales; family Roseobacteraceae; genus Loktanella; species Loktanella sp. DJP18. The sequence continues at coordinate 44,740 of NZ_JBMERN010000028.1, forward strand.
AAATGGCGAGACATTGCTGGAAACCGGGATCGGCGTGCATGACAATCTGGAAGGCATCAGTGTCTGGCGCGAGGACGGCGGCGCGATCCGCATGACCTTGATCGCCGATGATAACTTCAAGTTCTTCCAGTCCACGGAGCTCGTCGAATACCGCATCACGGATTGACGGGGCGGTGACAGGACGCTAGGCCGTGCCGTCCCCGGATGATCCGTGGACCAAGTGCCGCACCCTTGTCAAAACGGACCCATATCATGCGACTTCTTCCCGGCGTCATCGCCATGGCCATCATCGTCGTGGCCTCCAACATCCTCGTGCAATTCCTGATCCTTGACGGCCTTCTGACCTGGGGGGCGTTCACCTATCCGCTGGCGTTCCTCATCACGGACCTGATGAACCGCATCTACGGCACCGCGGCCGCGCGCCGCGTCGTCGGGGTCGGCCTGGTCGTCGGCATCGTCTGTTCGCTGATCGGATCGCAGATCCAGCTGGAATTCGGCCCCGCCGTGCCGATCCGTGTTGCCATCGCCTCGGCCACCGCCTTTGGCGTGGCGCAACTGCTGGACATCGCCGTGTTCAACAAGCTGCGCATGGGCGTGTGGTGGATCGCACCCTTGGGGTCGACGCTGATCTCCTCTGTCGTCGACACGGTGATCTTCTTCGGGATCGCCTTCGCCGCCGTCTTCAACGGGATCAGCCCCGCCGCCGCCGATCAGGTGATCTGGGCGCAAGAGGCCGTGCCCTTCCTGAACGCGGGCCCCGTCGCGCCGCTCTGGGTCTCTCTCGCCGTGGCGGACTGGTCGGTAAAGCTGGGCGTGGCGCTTCTGGCGCTGGTGCCGTTTCGCCTGATTGTTGGGCGGCTCACACAGGTGCGTGTATAATCGCCATGGGTGGTATATTTTAATTTGACATAAACCATATGTGTGCCAACTTCGGGGCAGGCGAAACATTTGAAAGGAGGTGATCCAGTGCATCATGAAGTTCTGGAGACGTGTGTCGGGACAGCTTGGGGGGTTCTGATCTAGGGCAGCCCCTGGGTGAGATTCCCTTCAGGTGGGTGGCCTTTTTAGGTCCCTAACCGACCCACCTCCGATATTCAGGAAAGGGCTATCCCATCGCCGGGGTAGCCCTTTTTACGTCGCACCTTCAGGTGCGACGTGCCGGGGTAAACGTTTGACGCAGTCAAATGTGGCCCGGCAGCGGGCATCGGGTCACCGACACTGGCAAAGCACGCCAAACCCGTTAGATCATCCTCCATGGCCGACGATCTTTTCATCACCGACGCGATCACCATCCAGGGGTGGGAGCTGACCGAGCAGTTCACCCGCGCCTCTGGCCCCGGCGGGCAGAACGTGAACAAGGTCTCGACGGCGGTGGAGCTGCGGTTCGAGGCGGAACGCTCGCCCTCCCTGCCCGACCCCGTCAAGGCGCGGCTGAAGCGCCTCGCCGGGCGGCGCTGGACACTGGACGGCGCGCTGGTGCTGTTCGTGCAGGACACAAGGTCACAGGCCCGCAACCGCGACCTCGCCCGCGAACGCCTCGCCGAGTTGATCGTCCGCGCCACCGAGAAACCCAAACGCCGCGTGGCGACAAAGCCGACCTATGGCTCCGTGAAGCGCCGCCTGAAGGCGAAGAAGGTCAGGGGCGAGGTGAAGGCTTTAAGGGGGTCGGTGGACCCCTAGCTTGCCTGTCTGATGCGGCCCGACCTAATAATTTCCGGTTTTAGAAGGTCTTCACGCTCCCGAGAAAGCTTTAAGGCGCGCTCTGCAAAATTATCGCCGCCTTTGGAGACATACTCCCTCACAAGACCATCGATCTGGCGTGTTAGAGTGCCAACCTTAGACTTCGAATCAAAAAGCGACCCGCTATGGCGAGGTACGTTGTTCTTCATCGTTGTTGCCTCCAGATTTTTGATCATCATGAATCAGCTTGAACAATATAGCAAGATAAGCTGCAACTTCCCTAAGAACATCCTCACGCTCCCAGTCGCGGTCATCCCTTTCACTCTCGTTCTTGTAACGCCCAACTCGGTCACTTGTTGCAATCAAAATTCCTAACGGATGATCGCCGTCTGTTGAAATAGGCATTGACG
>NZ_JBMERN010000029.1:0-45536 GCF_049310965.1 Loktanella sp. DJP18
ATTTCACACCTTCTTCCAAGTCCTTCTGCCAATTGGTCGCGCAAATATCTTTAAGGACTGGTAAGCCCGCAGGCTTGGGTGTATCGGGCATTTTCCTCTATATTGCCTTAAGCCGTTCCAAAGGTGCGCAATGTCCCTTGATCAGCCCTTGAATTCACTCGGTTTCGCCAAGCCGCCCTCGCAGACCCGCGTCGTCGTTGCCATGTCCGGCGGCGTCGACAGTTCGGTCGTGGCGGCCCAGCTTGCCGAAGAAGGCTATGATGTCGTCGGTGTGACGCTTCAGCTTTACGACCACGGTGCGGCTCTCGCCAAGAAGGGTGCCTGCTGTGCCGGTCGCGATATCCAGGACGCTGCCCGCGTCGCCGAGGCGATGGGCTTTCCCCATTACGTGCTTGACTACGAAAACACCTTTCGCGAGGCCGTGATCGACGAATTCGCCGACAGCTACCTTGCCGGTGCGACTCCGGTGCCCTGCATCCGCTGCAACGAGAGGGTCAAGTTCAAGGACCTGCTGCAAACCGCGCGCGAGCTTGACGCCGACTGCATGGCCACAGGCCATTACATCCAGCGCAAGATGGGTGACGACGGTGCCGAACTGCATCAGGCTGCGGATGCCGCCCGCGACCAAAGCTACTTCCTGTTCTCGACCACGGCCGAACAGCTGGCCTACCTGCGGTTTCCGCTGGGTCATTTGCACAGCAAGGCCGAGACGCGCGCGCTGGCTGCCCGCTATGGCCTGTCGGTCGCCGATAAGCCTGACAGCCAGGACATCTGTTTCGTGCCCAATGGCAACTACGCCGCGGTGATCGAGAAGTTGCGTCCCGGTGCGGCAGAACCCGGCGACATCGTCGATCTGGACGGCACCGTGCTGGGACAGCATCGCGGTGTGATCCATTACACCATCGGCCAGCGCCGTGGCCTTGGCATCGGCGGCCTCGTCGATCCGCTTTACGTCGTGAAGCTGGATGTCGACGCGCGCCATGTCGTCGTCGGGCCCAAGGAAATGCTCGCCACCCGCCGCGTCCCCCTGCGAGAGATCAACTGGCTGGGCGATGGCGGCTTCCTGGCCGGAGGCGAACGGCAAATCGCGGTCAAGGTGCGCTCGACCAAGCCGCCGACGGACGCTGTCCTGCGCCCGATCTCGGACACCGAGGCAGAGGTCGAACTGCTGGCGGCCGAGGAAGGCGTCAGCCCCGGACAGGCTTGCGTGTTCTACGATACAGACAGCACGCGCGTGCTGGGCGGCGGCTGGATCTGGCGCGGCCGCTGATCCCCTTTGCAAAGAATCCGCTAGAAGATTTTCCGTCCCGCCCTTAGGCAGTGCGCATGATCTACACATCCGCCGTCGAATGGCTCTCCGCTCCGCAGAAACGTGTTCTGGTCTTCGGCATGTCCGGGCTGGGCAAAACCCACGTGGCCAGCCTGCTGCGCCGCACCGGGGACTGGTTCCACTATTCCGTCGATTACCGCATCGGCACCCGCTACATGGGAGAGCTGATCGCCGACAATGCCAAGGCCGAGGCGATGAAGGTGCCCTTTTTGCGCGACCTGCTGCTGTCGGACAGCATCTACATCGGCTCGAACATCACCTTCGACAACCTGAATCCGGTGTCGACCTATCTCGGCAAACCGGGCAGTCCGGTCAAAGGCGGCCTGCCACTGGCAGAATACACCCGCAGGCAGGACCAGTTCCGCCGGGCAGAGGTCGCGGCCCTTCTGGATACCGGGTATTTCATCGACCGGGCGGCCGCGCTTTACGGCTACCCGCATTTCATCTGCGACACGGGCGGGTCGATTTGCGAATGGGTGAACCCGGACGACCCCGCCGACCCTGTCATGGCGCATCTGGCCGCGCGCACCCTGATGATCTGGATCGAAGGGTCCGAGGCGCATACGGCTGAACTTGTCCGCCGCTTCGACGCCGCCCCCAAGCCGATGTCCTATCAGCCCGGCTTCCTGTTGGACGCCTGGGCTGCATATCTGGCCGAGAACGCCTGCACCGAAGCTGACGTCGATCCCGACGCTTTCATCCGCTGGACCTATGCCCGCGCACTGGCCCACCGCCAGCCGCGCTACCGCAAGATGGCCGAGCGCTGGGGCCTGACGATCCCGGCCTCCGAGATCGGCGCGATCCGCACGGCCCAGGAATTCGACACCCTCATCGCCGGTGCCCTGTCACGGGTTGAGATGCGGGGCTGACGCGCCTATCTGTCACGCCCGCGATCAAGGAACAGACCCATGCCCATCAAACTGCCCGCCACCCTGCCCGCCTACGCCGTCCTGTCGCGTGAAGGTGTCATGGTGATGGCAGAGGATGCTGCCGACCGGCAGGACATTAGGCCCCTGCGCATCGCGCTGCTGAATTTGATGCCGAAGAAGATCCAGACCGAGAACCAGTTCGCGCGCCTGATCGGTGCCACACCATTGCAGATCGAGCTGTCGCTGATCCGCATGTCCGAACATCAGACCCGCAACACCGCGGCCGAGCATATGGAAGAATTCTACCGCCCGTTTGCCGACGTCACGGCCAGCGGAGAGAAGTTCGACGGTCTGATCATCACCGGCGCGCCGATCGAACACCTGCCGTTCGAGGAAGTCACCTACTGGTCGGAACTTCAGCAGGTCTTCGACTGGACCCAGACGCACGTTCATTCCACCTTCGGCGTCTGCTGGGGCGGCATGGCGATGATCAACCATTTCCACGGCGTGCAGAAGCACCTGCTCGATCACAAGGTCTTTGGCTGTTTCCGCCACACGGTCACGTCACCTGCCTCGCCTTACCTGCGCGGGTTTTCCGATGACATCGTCGTCCCCGTCAGCCGCTGGACAGAGATGCAGCAGGGCGAGGTCGACGCCAGCCCCGGCCTTTCGACCCTGATCACCAGCGCCGAGACCGGCCCCTGCCTGGTCGAGGACGCGGGCCACCGTGCGCTTTATGTGTTCAACCATTTTGAATATGACAGCGGCACGCTGAAGCAGGAATACGACCGCGACGTGGCATCCGGCACGCCGATCAACGTGCCCTGCAACTATTACCCGAATGACGATCCCGCAAGTCCACCGCAAAACAGGTGGCGAAGTCACGCGCACCTTCTATATGGCAATTGGATCAACGAGATCTACCAGACCACGAAGTATGACCTGAATGAAATCGGCACGTAGGACGTTCACCCTTTCCGCACTGACCCTGGCGGTGGGGGCCGTGCTGACGGGCTGCACGGCGGCCTACCGGGTCCAGCAGGCGGAACAGGCCTTTCCGCCCATCGGCCAGTTCGTTACCGTCCACGGCGGTGCGCGCGTGCATTACATCCAGGCCGGCACCGGCCCCGACGTCGTGCTAATTCACGGGGCCGGCGGAAATCTGCGCGATTTCAAGTTCGACCTTTTCGACCGGCTGACCGACAGCTACCGCGTCACCGCCTTCGACCGGCCCGGCCTTGGCTATACCGACCGCGACCCCGACATCGCAACCGGCGCACTGGCGACCGCTGGCGAAACCCCTGCTCAGCAGGCGACCATGCTGCGCGAGGCGGCTGCGCAATTGGGCATCACGGATCCGGTCGTCGTGGGCCACAGCCTCGGCGGGATCGTCGCCTATGCCTGGGCGCTGCTCGGTCTGGACGAGGACAGCGACGTGAACGCCGCTGCAATGGTTTCCTTTGCAGGTGTCGCCATGCCCTGGCCCGGCGATCTGGGTCCCTATTACACTGTCAACGGCAGCGCGTTTGGCGGGGCCGTCACGATCCCCCTCATCTCTGCCTTCGTGCCGACCGCGACGGTAGAGAACGTGATCGAGGGCACCTTTTCGCCGCAGACCGCTCCCGCAGGCTACGGCAACTACATCGGGGCACCGCTGGCCCTGCGACCAGAGACCTTTCGCGCCAATGTGCGGCAGGTCAACACCCTGCGTCCGCACGCCGTCGTCATGGCGGAACGCTATCCCGAACTGACCCTTCCGGTCGAAATTCTGCACGGCACCGCGGACGACACCGTGCCCATCGCCGTCCATTCCGACAAGGTCGTGCAACTGATCCCCTCCGCGCATCTGGTGCGGATGGAGGGCATCGGTCACATGCCCCACCACACCAACCCGGAGGAGGCCGTCGCCGCCATAGTCCGCGCCGCCGAGCGCGCCGGATTGCGCTAGGCAGGCGCGCCGCTCATAGTGCGCCAACAGCCGGAGGATCACATGGCGAAACCCTTTGACGGCGGCATCAGCCGCTATTTCGAGCAGCACGCAACCGCATCCGTGCGCGACGCCATCCGCGACGCCAAGAATGGCGACATCCTGAACCCGGACTTCCCCTATCAAGAAGCATGGGACCGCGAGTCGTATGATGACGCGCTGGCCAGACTTCAGATCGAACTGGCAAAGTTGCAAGGCGCGGCCCAGATGGACGGCCAGCGCATCGTCGTCGTCTTCGAAGGTCGCGACGCCGCCGGCAAGGGCGGCACCATCGCTCGTTTCCGCGAGAACATGAACCCGCGCCATGCCCGTGTCGTAGCCCTGTCGAAACCATCCCCGACCGAAGCGACGGAGTGGTATTTCCAGCGCTATATCAAACACATGCCGGCTGCTGGCGAAGTCGTGTTCTTTGACCGGAGCTGGTACAACCGCGGTGTCGTCGAACATGTCTTCGGCTTTTGCACACCGCAAGAGCGTGAAACCTGGTTCAGGCAGGTGAACGACTTCGAAAAGCTGCTGGTCGACGACGGCATCCAGCTGTTCAAGCTCTGGCTCAACGTCGGGCGGGCCACGCAACTCAAACGGTTTCTCGACCGGGAAAGCGATCCACTGAAGCAATGGAAGCTCAGCCAGATCGATGTCGACGGGCTGCGCAAATGGGACGCCTACACGGCGGCCATCGATGAAACCCTTGGCCGGACCCACACGACACATGCTCCCTGGACCGTGATTCGCGCTGACGACAAGCGGCGCGCGCGGGTCAACGCGATCCGTGCCGTGCTGACACCTTTGACCTATGCCGGAAAGTCCGACGACGCCATCGGCGCAGTCGATCCAAAGATCGCAGGAGCACCTGACCTGCGGCATGGTTAAACGCGGATATCACCACGGCAACCTTGCCCAGGCCTTGGTCGAAGCCTGCCTGAACCTGATTGAGGAGCGCGGCCCAACCGGCTTTACCCTGTCAGAGGCCGCGCGCGATGCGGGCGTCACGCCGGCCGCCGTCTATCGCCACTTCGAAGGCCGCGATGACCTGATCGCCGAGGCGGCGCTGCAAGGCTATCATCTGTTCGCGGAACGGATGGAAACGGCCTATGCCGAGGGGATACCCTCCGACCTCAAGGCGTTTCTGGCGACCGGGGCCGCCTATCTCGACTTTGCCCGCGACCATCCGGGGCACTATGTCGCGATGTTCGAAAGCGGCGTTTCGATCAATCGCTCACCCGCATTGCACCAGATCGCAAGCCGCGCGCTTGGCGTGATGGAGAAAGCCTGCGACCAGCTTTCGCAGCACATTCCGGCGAACCGCAGGCCACCGCCGCAGATGTTCGCCGCCCATATCTGGGCGCTGTCGCATGGCGTCGTAGAGCTTTTCGCCCGGGGCAGTCCCGGCACCAAAAGCCCCTATCCGCCCGAAGACCTGCTGGAGACCGGCATCGGGATCTATCTGCGCGGTCTCGGAATTTTGCCGCCGGATATCTGACGCGGCGCCCTTGTCACCGCTCGGCGCAGGGCGCAGAAACGACCGCAACCCGACAGGAGACCCTCGCATGGATGGCACGCTCGCCGCGATTTTCGTGATCACCAGCCTCACGGACATGGCCTTGACCGATTGCCCGACGGGCTGCCTCGCCCGCAGCGATGCGCCCGCGCGCCTGTCGTTCCAGCTTGGTGACGTGCGCTTTGACGACGCACGCATCGGTCGCGAGATCACCCTTGGCTATGACGCGGGGTTCAAGGCCGGACCGTTCCAGCCCACCATCGCCGCATCACTGACCGAGGACGGTGCCGGTTGGATCGGTGCCGGCGGCAAATGGACCAGCGCCGGGGTGATCCCCGGTCCTGTCTTCGTCGAATCGACGCTGATGCCCGGTATCCAATTTCAAGGCGACGGCCCCGACCTGGGTGGCAACCTGCAATTCCGTGCGAGCCTTGGGGTTGGCTATGCCTTCGGCAGCGGCGGCACGGTGACGGTGGCCTACGACCACCGGTCGAACGCCGACACGGATCTCACCAATCCGGGCCTCGAGGTCCTGTCCGTTCGCTATGCTATGCCGTTCTAGAACACGACGATCGCGCGTTCGTCCCAGGCGATCCGGGTCTGCGCGCCGACGTCCAGAACCGGGCGACCGATCATGTTTTTCATCGCAATGGTCAGGGGTTCCGGGACGTCCTTCACGCGGACATCGTAGTAGGTCATGTCTCCGTAATAGACGACCTCGTCCACCACCGCAGGCGCTTCGTGGCGACTTGCCTTCTCTCCGTCGAACAGGATCGCCAGGGTCTCGGGCCTGATGCCGACGGCCACCGCACCGTGCCGCGGTCCCTCTGGGGCCTGATCTAGGGCGACCACGGCATCGCCGAACCCGGCGATACTCAGGTCGATGTTCGTGTTGAACGCGGTCACGTGGGCCGGCAGAAAGTTCATCTTGCCGATGAACTCCGCCACCCGCCGGCTGTTGGGACGGCGATACAGCGTTTCGGGGTCGTCCATCTGCCCGATCTCGCCGGCGAACATGACGGCGATGCGGTCGGACATGACCAGTGCCTCTTCCTGATCGTGGGTCACCAGGATGAAGGTGATGCCCACCGCCCGCTGCAACCGGATCAGCTCCACCTGCATATGTTCGCGCATCTTCTTGTCCAGCGCGCTCAACGGCTCGTCCAGCAGCAGCACCTTGGGCTTCAGGATCAACGCGCGCGCCAGCGCCACCCGCTGCCGCTGGCCGCCCGACAACGCATGCGCGGCACGAGCACCGTAGCCTGCAAGGCCCACCATCGTCAGAGCCGCCTCGACCGCCGACGCCTTTTCGTCCTTCTTCATGCCCGACTTGCGCAGGCCGAAGGCCACGTTTTCCGCCACGCTCAGATGCGGGAAAATCGCGTAGGACTGGAACACCATGTTGGTCGGTCGCTGGTTCGGCGGCACATCCTTCATGTCGCGGTCCGAAATCATGACCGTGCCGTCCGACACCCCCTCGAACCCCGCGATCACCCGCAATAGCGTGGTCTTGCCGCAGCCCGACGGCCCCAGCAGGCTGAAGAATTCGCCCGCCCGGATCGTCAGGTTGATGTCGCGCAGCGCGTGGTAGTCGCCGTAATACTTCTGCACGCCGCGCAGCTTGATCAGGTCGGTCACAGGAAACCCCCGGTATCGGTCCCGCCAGAGCGGCGCACGCCACGCCTGCGGAAAATTTCGGCAATGGTCAGAAGCACGACCGACAAGGCCACAAGGATCGTCCCCAGCGCCATGATGACCGGCAGTGACGACGGGAACCGCAACAGGCCCCAGATGTAGACAGGCATCGTCGGGTTTGATCCCGTCAGGAAAAACGCGATGATGAACTCGTCAAGGCTGATCGTGAAAGAGATCAGCATCGAAGAGATGATCCCCGGCATCACCAGCGGCAAGGTCACCAGCCGGAACGCCGACCAGCGGGTCTCGCCCAGGTCCAGTGCCGCCTCCTCCATCGCCGGGTCCAGCGCGCCAAAGGCCCCGTTCAGGATCGCGATGGAAAACGGCGTGCAGATCAGCACATGCGCCATGATGATCGTCCAGTTGCCAAGGTTCAGCCCCAGCACCTGCCGCAGGATCACCAGCAAGGCGACGGCAACGATGATTTCCGGCAGGACCAGCGGCAGCATGATGAATCCGGTGATCCCCTTCTTGCCGGGAAAGTCCGACATCGCCCCGGCCCGCGCCGCGCACAGCCCCAGGATCGTGGCGAAGACCGCCGTGCAGACCGCGATGATCAACGAATTCTTGACCGCCGCGTGCAGGGCGGCATTCTGCGAAAGCTCCGTGAACCAGTGTGTCGTGAACCCCGACAGCGGGAATGCGATGATGGTCGCATCGTTGAAGGCGAACAGCGGCAGAAGGATGATCGGCGCATAGAGAAAGATCAGATAGGCAATGGCATAGATCCGCAGCTTCATGACCGGCCCCGCAGGTATTTGCGGTTCAGGAACACGAAGATCAGCGAAATCAACGTGACGCAGACCATCGCCACGATGGCCAGGGCCGCGCCCAGCGGCGCGTTGTTCAGTTGCAGGAACTGCGTCTGGATCATGTTGGCGATCAGCTTGCCGCCCGCGCCCCCCATCAATTCCGGCGTGACGTAATCCCCGATCGTCGGGATAAAGACGATCAGCACGGCCCCCACGACACCCGGCATCGACAGCGGCAACGTGACCCGCAGGAAGGTCGTGAATTTGCTTTCGCCCAGATCCTGCGACGCTTCCAGAAGGTTTCGGTCGATCTTTTCCAGCACGACGAAGATCGGCAGGATCGCAAAGGGCGCAAAGGCATGCGCCAGCGTGATGATGACCGCATTGACGTTATACAGGATGAAGGTCAGCGGCTCATCGACGATCCCCAGTTGCAGCAGGCCGGAGTTGATGACGCCATTGTAGCCAAGGATCACCTTCCACAGGAACACGCGGATCAGATAGCTGGTCCAGAAGGGAATGGTGATCAGGAACAGCCAGAGGCTCTTCTTGCTCGGTTGGACGTGAAAACTGATGAAATAGGCAACCGGATAGGCCAGCAGCACCGTCACCGCCGTCACGATCCCCGACACCAGCAAGGATCGCTGCAGCAGCAGACCGTAAATCGGACTACCCCAGATCTCGCGGTAGTTGGCAGTCGTGAACGTCGTGTCCACGGTCATGAAATCCTGTGTCCAGAAACTGAACAGCACGATGGCACCCAAAGGCAGCGCCAGCAGCAGCAGCGCATAGGCAAAGGGCAGACCGAGAAGCTTGACGCTGCGGGTCTGGTCCTGGGTCAGAGGCGCGGGTGCGCGGAAAGCCATTGCCTGTAATTCATCCCTCGACGTTGGCCGATGGTTGAACAAGGAACATGGCAAGGTCAATGATGAAGTCGCTGACACACCCGCCAAACCGGCGAACGCGCGTCAGATGGTTGATTTCGTAGCATTTCCGACAGAAAGTCGCAGCGCCACGAAAAAGGCCCACGCAATCGCGCGGGCCTTCCCAATTCGGTTATGCAGACAGTCGTCCTTAGCGCTTGGAGAACTGGAAGCTCTTGCGGGCCTTGGCCTTGCCGTACTTCTTCCGTTCCACGACGCGGCTGTCGCGGGTCAGGAAACCGGCGGCCTTGAGTGCGGCGCGCAGGGTGGGATCGTAAAGCTGCAGCGCCTTGGAGACACCGTGCTTCACAGCACCAGCCTGACCGGACAGACCGCCACCGGCGACAGTCGCCATCACGTCGAACTGGCCGACGACACCGGCGATCTGGAACGGCTGCTTCAGGATCATCTGAAGCACGGGACGGCTGAAGTAATCGTCGATCGGCTTGCCGTTTACGGTGACCTTGCCGGAACCCGGCTTGATCCAGACGCGGGCGACCGCATCCTTGCGCTTGCCGGTCGCATAGGCGCGCCCCAGGCTGTCGCGGACGGGTTCACGGGGAGCGGCAACGGCAGCTTCGGTGCCCTGAACGCCACCGATGTCAGCGGTCACGGCACCGCCAAGCTCTTCGAGAGAGTTGATCTGATCGGCCATTATGCGGTCCTCGTGTTCTTCTTGTTCATGGACGCGACGTCCAGAACTTCGGGCTTCTGGGCTTCCATGCCATGTGCTTCACCTGCAAAGACCCGCAGGTGGGTCATCTGCTGACGGCTCAGCTTGCCGCCGGGCAGCATCCGCTTGACGGCCTGCATGACGACGCGCTCGGGGTGCTTGCCGTCCAGGATCTCGCCGGTGGTGCGAAACTTGATGCCGCCGGGGTGGCCGGTGTGCCAGTAGTTCTTTTCATCACGCTTGTTGCCGGTGATCTGCACTTTTTCAGCGTTGATCACGATGACATTGTCGCCCATGTCCATGTGCGGCGTGAAGGACGGCTTGTGCTTGCCGCGCAGACGCATGGCGATGATCGAGGCAAGACGGCCAAGGACGACGCCTTCAGCGTCGACGATGATCCACTTCTTGTCGATATCCGCCGGGGTAGCGGTAAAGGTTTTCATATCTCACCAGAGTAGTTCGGGGGTCATCGCTGACCCGTCATTCGGATGGAGGGGTTATAGCTACGCCGCACGCGCGGTCAAGTGCCGCTGACGCCAATTAAACGTTCAAAATCAGCTGTTTATAATTAAGGTATAATAATACCCCAATCCTCACACCGCAATTCTGGCCGGTGGCGCGTCCAGAAGGGCGCGGATACGGCCCAAGGCAGCGCGGAAATCGTCGTGGGACAGTTCTCCGTTCACCGCGATGCGGACCGCATGGACCATGCGGCTGTCGCGCTGCACGAACGCCTCGGCGGATTTGAGGGCGACACCACGGGACTGCGCCGCATCGGCAAAGGCCCCGGCCCGCCAGGGCGACGGCAAAGGCAGCCAGACGAAGGGTGCACCGTCGGCCCAGGCCACATCGTAACCCGACAGGACCTCGACGGCGGCGGCCACGTCGCGGGCGATGCGGGCGTTGACGGCGGCCATGATGGCTGGCAACTCGGGAGCCGCCATTACGCTGGCATAGGTGTGGCAGACCAGTTGCGACACCCCGAAGCTGTGCCCCGTCGCCGTTCGCACAAGAGCCTGCGCGCAGGATTGCGGCGCCACGGCAAACCCGATCCGCAACGCGGGCGTCAGGGATTTCGAGGGGGATGTCACATACCACCCAAGGTCCGGCAACAGGGCCCGATAGCTTGGCCCCAACCGCTGGGTGCGGCTGTAGCAATCGTCGTCGATGACATGCACGCCGTGACGGTTGGCGATATCGGCGATCTGGGCGCGGCGCGCGGGCGACGTGGCACGGGTCGTTGGATTGCAGACCTCTGCAGCGGTGCAATACAGCTGCACGCGGTGCTGGCGGACAAGCTGGGCAAAGACGTCCGGCCGCGGCCCATCGTCATCCCAAGGCACGGAATGAACTTCGGCGCGGCACAGTTCGGCCGCAGAGCGGAATCCGTTGTAGCTCAGCTCGTCCACTAGGACGGCTGGTGAAGGCCCGTGCAGGATGGTCTGCATGATCATTACGACCGCATTCTGGCCGCCATGCGCCAGCACTACATCATCGACCGTCGCGGCACCGACCGCATCAGAGTCCAGCGTCGCGTGAAAGGCCGCCCGCGCCGCGAGGTCGGTGATCCGGCTGGGATAGCGCATCAGCAGCCGCGTCGGTAGATCGGTCAGGACCCGCGCCATCAACGCCGCCTGCCCCATGTCGGGCATCCGCGGGCTGACGAAGTATCCGGTGTCGACGTGGTCCGCCATCTCGTTTGCGAACTGCGCGAGGTTCTGCGCGATGTCCTGTGACAGACCGGGCGGCACGTGCGCCGGACGATCCGCGACGAATGTGCCGCGGCCCACCCCGGCCACCAGCACCCGGTCATCCACCAGAAGGCGGTAGGCCCGCGCCACTGTGCCGGGCGTCACGCCGACGCGGAAGGCCAGATCACGCACCGGCGGAAGCTGCGCGCCAGGGCGAAGTTGCCCATCGGCGACACCGTCACGAATTGCAACAGCCAAAGCCTCGTATTTGGACCTGGAGGGTGAGGCTGACAATGCGGGCGTCCATTTTGTATCGGATACAATCATTCTCTGGACGCCTCACATTTCGCTTTGTATCCATACACCATAGCAAATCGCTAAATTGTGTCAATACAATTCGAGGAACAGTCTCATGGCAGCCGCCCTGCACACCGCGCAACTTTCGCTTCTGAACGCTCAGGCCTCTTTGCCGAAGCTGGCCCAGATCTGCGTGATTGCCGCCGTGGCGGTGACCATCTGGGACATGCGCCGCACCACCCGCAAGAGCCTGTCACGGCTCGAGCCCCACGAACTGCGCGATATCGGTCTGACCGCCGGCATGGCCCGTGCCGAGGCGAACAAGGCCTTCTTTCAGCGCTGACGTCACCACCCCGAGCAACTTGGCCAGCCTTACGGCTGGCCTTCTTTCATGGGGCGGGCGGAATGGCGTAGGTCAGCCCCGCCCGCGCGACCGGCTGGTCGGTCCCTTCGGAAAAAAGCATGGCGTCGCCCACCGCCAGACTGCGCCCCAACTTCAGCAGGCGCGTATCGCACAACAGATCGGCACCGCTGGCGGGCTTGCGCATGAAATCGATGCTGCAATTCGTCGTCACCGCCAGCGCCACCGGACCCAACCGCGCGAGGATCGCGAGGTAGACCGACACGTCGGCCAGCGCGAACATGCTGGGACCCGACACGGTGCCGCCTGGCCGCAGGTGCCGGTCCGCGACCCGCAGACGCACCCGCAGACCCTGCGGCGTCAGGCTGTCGATCGCGAAATCGTCGCAGACCTGCGGAAATTCGCGGGCGAGGAATTCCATCAACGCGCCCTCGTCCAACTTCAGTTCCAAAACCGGCCTCCCTGCCCTAACCTGCCGTCAACACAACAGAGAAGGTCGGCCATGACAATCCTTACCCGCAGCGATACGTCCCATGTCGCGACCCTGACGATGACCGCGCCCGCACGTCTGAACGCCCTGTCCACAGCGATGCTGTCGGCCCTGCACGCGGAGCTTGACCGGATCGCCGATGATGCGACGGTTCGCGTCGTGATCCTGCGCGGTGCGGGGCGCGCGTTCTGTGCGGGCCATGACCTGACCGAACTGCGCGACCTGCGAAGCCAGCCCGACAACGGTGCCGCAGGGCTGAAGACCCTGTTCGACCGCTGTGCGGCGCTGATGATGCGCGTGCAATCCCTGCCACAACCGGTGATTGCCCAGGTGCAGGGGCTGGCCACGGCCGCCGGTTGCCAGCTCGTCGCGACCTGCGACCTCGCGGTGGCCAGCGACGACGCGCGCTTTGGAGTGAACGGCGTGAACATCGGCCTCTTCTGTTCGACGCCGATGGTCGCCCTGACCCGCAACATCCCCGCCAAGATGGCCTTCGAGATGCTGACGACGGGCCGTTTCCTGACCGCCGACGAGGCGGCGCAGGAAGGTCTGGTGAACCGGGTCGTTCACGCCGATCACCTCGACCGCGACACCCGCGCGCTGGCAGAGACGATCGCCGCGAAACTGCCCGCGGCCGTCCGCATCGGCAAAGCCGCGTTCTATGCCCAGGCCCGCATGTCGACGGCAGAGGCATACGCCTTCACCGGTGCGGTCATGGTGGAAAACATGGCGCTGGACGCGACCGCAGAAGGCATTGACGCCTTCCTGACCAAGCGAAGCCCTGACTGGCCAGCCTGACTCGTCCTTGCGAAAGTTCGGACTGCCTTAGACCCCGTAGATCGCGCCGAACTTCTGTTCGAGGTAGTCCAGCAACGGCCCCTCAGACGGTGCAACCCCCGCCGCGCGCGTGATGACCTCGCGCGGCTGATAAAGCCCGCCGTGCTGCTGCACGTTCTCTCGCAGCCAGTCTGTTGCGCGAAGGGTATCGCCGCGTGCCAGATCGTCGTCGAGGTCGGGCACCGCCGCCCGCAACGCCGCATGCAGGCATCCGGCATAGACGTTGCCCAGCGAATAGGTCGGGAAGTAGCCGAACAGCCCCTCTGACCAATGCACGTCCTGCAAGACGCCATTTGACGGCCGGTCCACCGCAAAACCGAAATCACGCTGAAATCGGTCGTTCCAGGCCGCTTCCAGATCGCGCGTCGCCAGATCGCCGCTGACCATCGCCTGTTCCAGATCGAACCGCAGCAGGACGTGAAGGTTGTATTGCACCTCGTCCGCCTCGGTGCGGATATAGCCGTCGGCCACCCGGTTCACGCAGGCAAAGAAGTCGTCCTCGGTCGCGATGCCGATGTCGCCGAAGGTGTCCTTCATTCGCCCGAACAGCCAGCCGGTAAAGGCGCGGCTGCGCCCCAGTTGGTTCTCGTAGATCCGGCTCTGGCTTTCGTGCACGCCCATCGACACGCCGGACCCCAGCGGGGTCAGCAGATAGGCGCGGTCGATGTTCTGCTCGTAACAGGCATGGCCGACCTCGTGGATCGTCGAATAAAAACAGTTGAACGGATCGGTGGGGTTCGTGCGCGTCGTGATCCGCACATCGAGGCCGGACCCGGACGAAAACGGATGCACTGCCTTGTCGATGCGCCCGTTGTGCAGGTCATAACCGAAGGCCAGCGCCAGCTCGCGGGTCAGTGCCATCTGCCCTGCCTCGGGAAAGCTGCCCTGCAACAAGGGTGCCGGCCCCTGCCCCCGGATCGCATCACGCAAGCCAACCAGCCGGGGCCGCATCGCGCCGAACATGACCGACAACTGCGCCGCCGTCGCACCCGGTTCATAGTCGTCGAGCATCGCGTCGTAGGGGTCCGCGTCGCCTGCGATGGCCTGCGCCTCTTCGCGCTTCAGCGCCAGCACCTTGTCCAGCGCAGGCAGAAAGGCCGCGACGTCTTCTTCTGCCCGCGCCTGCGCCCAGATGCGGTGCGCACGGCTGGTTTCGCGCGCGATGGCGGCGGCAAGCTGTGCAGGCACCTTGGCGGTCCGTTCGAAACTGCGCCGGATGTGGCGAACTTGCGCAGCGCCGATGGCATCCTCGGCCACGGCCTTGTCCAGCCAACCGGCGATGCGCGCGTCGATGCGGCGGGCGTGCAGGACAGAGGCCATCGCGCCATGCTCCTCTGCCCGCTGTTCCGTTGCACCGTCGGGCATCATCGTCTCCTGATCCCAGCCAAGTCGGCCCGCGACCTGAGCCAATGCCTCGGTTTCGCGCACGAAGTCCATCAGGTCGGTGTAGTCGGTCATGGGCGGGCCTCTCGGACGGATTGCGGCAAGGGATAGCGGGACAGGAACCGCGCGCGCAGGATCATGACCCACAGCACCACGGCTCCGATCTGGTGCAGGATGGCGACATGCGGCGCAGCCATCGTCATCACGGTCACGATGCCCAGTCCCATCTGCACCACCAGCATGGCCATCATCATGCCGTAGGCTCCGCGCGTGCGGCGGTTGGCGCTGGACCGCGCGCGCCACCAGACGAAGAGGCCAAAGGCGAACAGGACATAACCGCTCATCCGGTGGACGAACTGCACCGTGCCTTCATTCTCGAAAAGGTTCCGCCAGACCGGCTGCAACTGCCACATGTCGGGCGGCAGTAAGCCACCGGCCATCAGCGGCCAGTCGGGATATGCGCGGCCCGCGTCGATCCCCGCGACCAGCGCCCCCAGAACGATCTGCAGGAAAGCCAGCCCCATCAGCACGCTGCCTAGCGTCCACAGGCGCGGATCGCCGGCGCGCCGGGCCGTCAGCAGGTCCGGCGACCGGCGGCTGATCTTGAGGATATACCAGGTGATAAAACCGAAGATGACGAAGGCCAGTCCCAGATGAGTCGCCAGTCGGTAGGACGCGACGTCAGTGCGCGCACCTTCGAGGCCCGAAGCGACCATCCACCAACCGATCGCCCCTTGCAGGCCCCCCAGCGCACCCACGAACAACAACCGTCCGGTCCACCCCGTCGGGATCTTGCGCGCGGCCAGAAAACCGACAAAGCCCACGGCCCAGACGAGGCCGATCACCCGACCCAGCTGCCGATGCCCCCATTCCCACCAGTAGATGGATTTGAACTCTGCCAGCGACATGCCGGCGTTCTGCAACTGGTATTCCGGGCTCGCCTGATACTTGGCGAATTCCGACTGCCAGGTCGCGTCGTCCAAGGGCGGCAATGCGCCGGTGACGGGGCGCCATTCGGTGATCGACAGACCCGAATCCGTCAGCCGCGTCAGACCGCCCACGGCGATCATCACGGCCAGCAAGGCGAACAGCACCATCAGCCAGACACGGATCGCGCCCCGCGCGCCTTGCCCGCGACTGTCGATGCCGCCGGGGGTCGCGACCTGCTTTTGCGTCGTTCCGACCTCTTCAAAGATGCTGCGGGGTTTCGTCGCCATGTCGGGCCTCCGTCAATTTGCCCGCAACCTAGGCCCGCCCTGTGGCCGGGGCAAGCGACACACCGTCACGTCGGATGCGCCGCACCCTCGCGTTCCTGAACAGACATTTCTTCTTCTGGTCGAAAATATCCCCGTCGGAGGCTGCCTTGCCCCGGCAAGGGAATCCTAACCCGCCAGCGCCCGCAACGCCCGCGCCCGAGCGGCGGGGACGGCATCGACCTTGAGCGCGGTAAAGACATGCACCGTGTCCATGACCTCGTCGACGACCGCGTGGTCCCCGACCCAACCGCCGAGCCTCAGGTAGCTGCGCAGCAAGGGCGGCAGGCCCGCCAGCGCCGCCCGACGATCCGACACCGCACCGGCCAGCGGCACGGTGCGCGCGGCCCTGCGGCCCGGCGTCAACGCCGCGGGACCGCGGTGGTGCGCGCCCAGCAGCGCCAGCGATGCGGCATGGCGGGCGGGGTCTGCGCCGGCAAAGCTGGAACAGCCGATCAACAGGCCGACACCGTGGGCATCGACCAACCCCGTCAGCGCACCCCAGGCCAGCCGCAGGACATCCACAGCGGTGCCCGGTGCCGAACAAAAACGACCGACCTCCATCACCGGCCGGGGATAGGTGGACAGTGGCGCCAGATCATAGGCGCTGGCGGTGTAACTTGCAGACAAGTGCTGGCCATCCGGCAGCAGCATGACACGGGCGGTCCCCACAAGACCCACTTCGCCCCCCACCATGACGTGCAGGCACAGCGGATCGTAGGCATCGGCATCCACACCGGAGGCATGAAAGAAGCAGGAATGGCGCAGGCGCTGGCAGGCCAGCAGATCGTCCGGCGTCTGCGCCAGACGGACACCAAGGTGCCTCTTGTGAAACGATGCTGTCACCTCGACCCTCACCTTGGCGATCCGCGCCCATCGCCCTACATGATAATCAACACGGAATTCAGGAAAGATGACAGTCATGGACAAAGTCAACAAAACCGATGCGGAGTGGAAGGAAGAACTGTCGCCCGAAGCCTTCAAGGTCCTGCGCAAGCATGGCACCGAACGGGCGGGCACGCATGACGACTTTCCCAAGGACCCCGGCACGTTCCTGTGCAAAGGCTGCGGCAACCCGCTGTTCAGTCAGGACACGAAGTTCGAATCCGGCACCGGCTGGCCTTCGTTCTTTGCGCCCCTCGACGCCGACGCTGTGGGAGAGACCGTGGATCGCAGCCTTTTCATGCGCCGCACCGAAGTGCATTGCGCGCGGTGCGACGGACATCTGGGCCATGTCTTTCCGGATGGTCCGGCCCCGACGGGTCTGCGTTACTGCATGAACGGCGTGGCGATGACCTTCACACCCGAAGACTGACGCGGCGCTGACAGTGCACGCCGGCATGAACCCAACCGTGCCGGCATGGTTTCAGGGTTGGCCGACCAGGTCCTGCGTGTTGACCCGGCCGACGCTTCCCAGAAGCTGGCGCAGGAAGGTATTGTCGCGAACGTTGTCGTCCGTGACGCGGCGCGACAGGGTGATGACGCGCCCGTCCTGCAAGGTGAAGCGCTCGATATTCGACACGATCCCTGCCCCGTTGAAGCTGATCGCCAGCACCTGTCGGTCGACCTCGACCGGGGCGCGGGGACCGACCGTCTCGAACCGGCTCTGGACGTAGAAGAAGGCGTCGTCACCCAGCACGCCGGTCGTGGTGGGCGGGCCGACGGCCAGGGTGACGGTGTCACGCGTATCCTGACCGACGGTGATGGCGGACAGGTCCGCGTCGGTGGGAATGTAGCCGTAGTTGCGCACGATCGGCGTACAGGCGACCGCAAGGACCAGTCCCGCGCCGATGAACAGACCGCGCAGGCCTCCCGTGAAGCTCTTGATCATGGCCCGCTCTTCCCCGTCACCTTCGGCCCTGCGGCCCTTGCCTTGGCGCGATGCGCCTTTTAACTCACCTACAACATGCGACGCCCCTTGTTCAAGAATGGAACCGCCCGATGACCGGACCGACCGAACTGCCGACCAAAATTCTGCGGCTGGCCGATCTGACCAATCGCCACGCCACCACTTTCGATCTGACGCCAACGTCTGCGGAACGGGACGCGATCGCGGCGCACCTCGACATACTTGGCGTGAAGAAGCTGACTTTCGCGGGTGAGATCACGCCACAGGGCCGCGGCGACTGGCAACTGACCGGGAAGCTTGGGGCCACAGTCGTACAAACCTGTGTGGCCACGCTGGCCCCGGTCACCACCCGCCTGGACGAGGATGTGCGTCGCGTTTACGCCCGCGATTTCACCTATCCCGACGGGAGCGAGGTCGAGATGCCCGAGGATGACGCCGTAGAGCCCCTGCCCCAGACACTCGACCTTGGCGCGGTGATGATCGAGGCGCTGAGCCTGGCCCTGCCGCCGTTCCCGCGCGCAGAGGAGACCGAACTGGGTCAGGTTCTGGCGGCCGCCGCAGGTGTCACGCCGATGACCGACGACGACGCAAAGCCCTTTGCCGGGCTTGGCGCGCTGCGCGACAGGCTCTCAAGCGAAGGTGACGACGAGGCCTGAAACCGGCGACATAAAAGGGTTGCACAAACGTGCTTTCGCAGTATGTTCGCGACCTCTCTCCTCCCCCTCTCGACAGGGCGGCCCTGATGGCATAGGTGCCCTGCGAGATCACGAAACACGGGCCATTCGCGCCCTTCATTAACAGATAGGTTGCGACATGGCCGTCCAGCAGAACAAAGTCTCCAAATCCCGCCGCAACATGCGTCGCTCGCACGATTCGCTGTCCGCAGCGAACCCCAACGAATGCACGAACTGCGGCGAGCAGAAGCGTCCGCACCACATCTGCCCGTCCTGCGGTCACTACGCAGAGCGTGAAGTGGTCGTTGCCGAGACCGTCGAGATCGACGAAGACGCCGCGTAAGCGGCCACGGCGGATCTGGCAGAACGGAAAGGCGTGACCATGCCCGACACAGGGACGGCCCTGACCGGTATGGACGCCTCGCGTGTTCTGTCCATCGACGCGATGGGGGGCGATAACGGGCCTGGAACGGTGGTTGCGGGCCTTGCGCTGTTCCTCAAGAAGAACGCCGGCACACAGGTGATCCTGCATGGCCGCGCAAAGGAACTGACCGGCCTGCTGGACAAGCACGGTTTGACCGAAAAGGTCGTTCTGCGCGACGCCAGCGACGTGGTCACCATGCACGACAAGCCCAGCCATGTGGTCCGCCACGGCAAGGCCACGTCAATGTGGTCCGCGATCGAGGCGGTCCGCACCGGCGAGGCCGGCGTCGTCGTGTCCTGCGGCAACACGGGCGGGTTGATGGCGATGTCGATGCTGCGCCTGCGCAAGGTGGACGGCGTGAACCGCCCCGCCATCGCCTGCCTCTGGCCGTCGCGCAACGCACAGGGCTTTAACGTCATGCTGGACGCCGGGGCCGACATCCGCGCCGATCAGGACGACCTTTTGACTTATGCATTGATGGGCGCGTCCTATGCCCGCAACGCCTTTGATCTGAAGCGGCCGCGCGTCGGCCTGCTGAACGTCGGGACCGAGGAACACAAGGGCCGCGCCGAACTGAAGGTCGCGCATGAGTTGATCGCCGCGGCGTCCAACAAGGGCGATTTCGACTATGTCGGCTTCGTCGAGGGCGGCGATCTGCCGGGCAACGGCTGCGACGTCATCGTCACCGACGGTTTCACCGGCAATGTCGCGCTGAAGACCGGGGAAGGCATCGCCAACCTGATTTCCGACCTGCTGCGCGAGGCCTTGCGCCGGACGCCGTTTTCGATGCTGGGCGCCTTGATGGCGCGCGGTGCGCTGCGATCCTTGAAAAAGCGGGTCGATCCGCGCCGGGTCAACGGCGGCGTGTTCCTGGGTCTGACTCGGACGGTGATCAAGAGCCACGGCTCTGCCGATGCGATGGGCGTCGCGGCTGCGATCTCGCTCGCGCACCGGCTGGCCGACCAGGGATTTTCCGAACGGCTGGCACAGCGACTGGCCGCAGCCCTGCCCCACGAAGGCGTGCGGGCCAGCGGCACCGAGGCGGAGGCCTGATGCGCCGCGCCGTCGTCCAGGGGGTGGGGCATTATCTGCCGGACCGCATCGTGCCGAACGCATGGTTTGCCGAAACGCTCGACACGTCCGACGAATGGATACGCAGCCGGTCCGGGATCGAGCGGCGCCATTTCGCGGCCGACGGGCAGACGACGTCAGACCTTGCCACCCGCGCCGCCAACGCGGCCTTGGCCGATGCCGGGCTGCAAGGCTCCGACATCGACGCGATCATTCTTGCGACTTCGACCGCTGACATGACCTTCCCCTCGGCCGCGACGATGGTGCAGAATTCCATCGGCAACACCACCGGATATGCCTTTGACGTGCAGGCGGTCTGCGCGGGCTTCGTCTATGCGCTGGCACAGGCCAACGCGCTGATCGTGTCGGGTCAGGCGGACCGGGTGCTGGTGATCGGGGCCGAAACCTTCAGCCGCATCATGGACTGGACCGACCGGAGCACCTGCGTGCTGTTCGGCGACGGGGCCGGCGCCTTGATTCTGGCTGGCGAAGACGGCAAGGGCGACGCGTCGGATCGCGGCATCCTGGCCACCGACCTGAACTCTGACGGACGCTACCGTGACCTGCTGTATGTCGATGGCGGCGTTGCGACCCAGAACACCGGCAAGCTGCGCATGGAAGGCAAGGAAGTCTTTCGCCACGCCGTCGAAAAGCTGGCCGCGACCGCCGACGTGGCGCTGGCCAAGGCCGGATTGACGGCCGCGGATGTCGACTGGGTCGTGCCGCATCAGGCCAACATCCGGATCATCCAGTCCACCGCCCGCAAGCTGGGCGTCGACATGGAACGGGTCGTCGTCACCGTCCAGGACCACGGCAACACCTCTGCCGCATCGATCCCGCTGGCGCTGTCCGTGGGCAAGGCCCGCGGCCAGATCAAGACCGGCGATCTGGTCGTGACCGAGGCGATTGGCGGCGGGCTGGCATGGGGTGCGGTCGTCCTGCGCTGGTAGCGCGGACAACCGCAGGAAGAACATCGCACAACCGCTTGTTATTGACTTTCAAATTGCCCCTCACGTAAGGTTCACGAAATCTTGGGGGATGCCATGAGTGAGAATACACTGACGCGGATGGACCTGTCCGACGCCGTTCATACACAGGTCGGTCTGTCGCGCAACGAAAGTGCCGATCTGGTCGAAAGCGTTCTGCAGCATATCTCCGATGCGCTGGTGTCCGGCGAATCGGTCAAGATCAGCTCTTTCGGAACCTTCTCGATCCGCGACAAGGCGGCCCGCGTGGGTCGCAATCCCAAGACCGGCGAAGAAGTGCCGATCCACCCGCGTCGGGTGCTGACCTTCCGTCCCAGCCACCTGATGAAGGACAAGGTTGCGGCGGGCAACAAGACGTAAGGGATTACCCTGTGGCCAAGGCGCCGGACGCATTTCGCACCATCTCTGAAGTGGCCGAACAACTCGACACCCCGGCGCACGTCCTGCGGTTCTGGGAAAGCAAGTTCGTGCAGGTCAAGCCGGTCAAGCGTGCGGGCGGACGCAGGTATTACCGCCCCGACGATGTGGCGTTGCTGGGCGGGATCAAGTCACTGCTGCACGATCAGGGCATGACGATCAAGGGCGCGCAGAAGGTGCTGCGTGACCGTGGGCCCAAGGCGGTCATGGATATGGTCCGCCTGCCGGACGACGACCTTGACGACACCGACGTGATCGACGCGCAGGTGCAACCGGTCGTGGAGACCACCGACCCGGTCCCGGCAAATGACACGCGGGCGGACCCGCCGAGGCGCGCGCTGACAATCACGATGGTCGAAAATGTCCACGCCGACGCGGCATCTCGGGACGCGGCGGATGCAGCGCCTTTGGCGGACACCGCAGGCGACACGGTCGTCCGCCTGACCGCCACCGTGCCGCCGTCAGAAGCCCTCATCGAAAAGGCCGCCCCGCCGCCGCCGCCCGATCTGCCCCCGCACCCCGCCCCGCGCCAGATCACCGGATCGCGGCTGCTGGGGACATTGGCACGGATGGACCGGGCGGCCGTGTCGTCGCGCGCCGGTGCGATCCGGCCACTGATCGACCGGCTGGCCCAGGCTCACGGGCGGCTGACGCAGGGCTGAAAATACACTCCCGGCGGCGCAATTCCACCCTTGCCCTTGGCCCCATATCGGGTAAACACGCCCTCAGTCGGGCTATAGCGCAGCCTGGTAGCGCGTCCGTCTGGGGGACGGAAGGTCGCAGGTTCGAGTCCTGCTAGCCCGACCAAACAAACCGCCCGCTGGCCTTGTGCCGCGGGCGTTTTGCTATGTGACACAGGGGGACGGTGGCCATGACGACATTTGCGACAGGCGTGTTGGCCGATCACCAGATCGCGCAGTTGATCGCCCTCGGTGCCGTGACCGCGACCACACCGTTCACCGCCGGACAGGTGCAACCCGCGTCGCTCGACCTGCGGCTGGGCGATGTGGCCTACCGGGTCCGCGCTTCGTTTCTGGCTGGTGGCAACCGCACGGTCGCCGAGCGTCTGTGCGATTTCACCATGCACACCGTCCCGCTGACCGGCGGTGCCGTGCTGGAAAAAGGCTGCGTCTACGTCGTCCCCTTGCAGGAAGGCCTGTCGCTGCCCGCCGGCATGACGGCTGCGGCAAGTGCCAAATCCTCAATCGGGCGGCTCGACCTTCTGACCCGGATCATCACGGACCGCGGCGTCGCCTTCGACCGTGTGCCAGAGGGCTACACGGGTCCGCTTTACGTCGAGATCTGTCCGCGCAGTTTCTCGGTCGTGGCGCAGCCAGGTCAGATGTTGAACCAGATCATCTTTCGTCAGGGCCAGACCCTGATGACCGATGCAGAGTTGCTGGCGCTACACCGCGAGACGCCGATCGTCGACGTGGAACCGGTGATCGCGGACGGTCTTGGCTTTTCCGTTGATCTGCGGCCCGCGCAAGGCACTTTGATCGGCTACCGGGCCAAGCCGCATACCGGCGTCGTGGACCTGTCGAAGCTGGCCTATTACACCCCCGCCGACTACTGGGAAGAGGTCCATACGGAGACGGGCTGGATCATCCTCGATCCGGGGGCCTTCTACATTCTCGTCAGCCGCGAGGCGATCGCCATTCCCCCCATGCAGGCGGCCGAGATGGCCCCCTATCTTGCGATGGTGGGCGAATTCCGCGTGCATTACGCAGGCTTCTTCGACCCCGGTTTCGGTTGGGCGGCGGCGGGCGGCACCGGCTCGCGCGGTGTGCTGGAGGTGCGCTGCCACGAGGCCCCCTTTGTCCTCGAACACGGGCAAATCGTCGGCCGACTGGTCTACGAGAGGATGTCGTCCCATCCGCAGGCGCTCTATGGGGCGGGGATCGCGTCCAATTACCAGGGCCAGGGGTTGAAACTATCCAAGCATTTCGCGCCGCCCCGCGCCGTTAAAGCGACCTGAGAGCAGTATTTTATCGCCATCACGACCCTTTTGCAGCCCGCCTGGAGCGATCCGAATCGACAAAGCAATCTATTCTTCGAACAGATCGTCCTGATCTTCCTGTGCCGCGGGGTCGCCGTCGGAATCGTCGGCACCCGGCGGCGGGCGGCTGTCCAGAAGCCCTGCAGCCCGCAGTTCCTTGAGTCCCGGCAGGTCGCGGGCGCTTTCCAGGCCGAAGTGATCGAGAAACTGTTCCGTCACGACGAAGGTGACCGGCCGCCCCGGTGTCATCCGCCGCCGCCCGAGCCTGATCCAGTCCAGCTCTATCAACTGGTCCAGCGTTCCGCGGCTGACGGAAACGCCCCGGATCTCCTCGATCTCGGCCCGCGTGGCGGGCTGGTGGTATGCGACGATGGCGAGGGTCTCGATCGCGGCACGCGACAGCTTGCGGGTTTCCACGACCTCGTGCTGCATCAAAAAGCCAAGGTCGGGGGCCGTCCGAAAGGCCCAAGCCTCGCCCACCCGCACCAGATGGACGCCGCGCCCTTCATAGCGCTTGCGCACATGGGCGAGGGCCGTCGCAGGATCGCAGCCGTGCGGCATCCGGCCCGCCAGTTGCGGCACGCTGACCGGGTCAGCCGTGGCAAAGAGGATCGCCTCGATCATGCGTTCCTGTTCGGGCATCGGCGGTGCCTCGAACAGGCTGTCGCGGGGTTCATTCATCGCGCGGCGTCCTCTTGCGGATCTGGATGGGCGCAAAGGTGTCGCCCTGTCGGATTTCGATGCGGCCTTCCTTGGCCAGTTCCAGCGATGCGGCAAAGGTCGCCGCGGTGGCGGTGCGCCGCCGCACAGGGTCGCGTTCCCAGTCTGCGGGCAGGTAGCTCGCGATGTCGGTCCAATCGCCGGCGAAGCCGATCAGGTGGCGCATCCGGTCCAGCGCCTGCTCCATGGTCATCAGGTTGTCGCGGTCCATGACGAAGGGGCGGAAATCGTCCCTCGTCCTGATCCGCGCATAGCCCTGCATCAGGTCCAGTAGCGTCGCGGTATAGGTCACGCGACGCACGCGGGTCACGTCCTCGGTGATGCCGCGGGCAAAGAAATCGCGGCCCAACTGGTCCCGGCCCATCAGGCGGGCGGCGACGCTGCGCATCGATTCCAGCCGTTCGAGCTGAAATGCCAGATGCGCGGCCAGTTCCTCGCCGCTGGGTCCGTCGTCGTCGGGGTCGGGCGGCAGCAGGAGGCGGGATTTCAGAAAGGCGAGCCAGGCGGCCATGACGAGGTAATCGGCCGCCAGTTCCAGCCGCAGCGCCTTGGCCTGTTCGACGAAGGCCAGATACTGACGCGCCAGCGCCAGAATGGAAATCTTGCGCAGGTCGACCTTTTGCGTGCGCGATAGCGTCAACAACAGGTCGAGCGGTCCCTCGAACGCTCCCACGTCCACGATCAGCGCCTCGGCCGCGATGCGGTCGGCGACGGATGTCTCGGTGAAATCGAGCGGGTCCTGTGCCATCATGCTGGCCCTTCAGCCAAGAAGCGCCTCAAGGTCGTGAACCGCGGCCGCAATGTCAATCGGCTGCGGGGCCCGACGTTCGGCCAGGGCGTGCAGGGCGCGGACCTGCGCCGCCGGTGTCAACGGTCCCGCGGCGTCGGCCACCGGGCCCATTTCTGCCAGTTCGCCGTTGCAGTGCAGAACAATATCGCAGCCGGCACCGATGCTGGCGGCGGCACGCTCGGCGGGGGAGCCGGACAGCGCCTCCATCCCGATGTCGTCGGTCATGATCAGGCCACCAAAGCCGATGTCGTCACGGATCACCCGCATCATGACGGGCGACGTCGTCGCGGGGGCGATCGGATCAATATCTGAAAACACGATATGCGCCGTCATGCCGATGCGGATGTCGGACAGCGCCGCGAAGGGCGCGAAATCGCGGGTCATCAGATCATCGCGGGCCGCATCGACGCGCGGCAGGCTCTGGTGGCTGTCGACGCTCGCGCGGCCGTAACCGGGGATATGCTTCAGCACCGGCAACACCCCGCCCGCGACGAAAGCATTGGCGCAGACGCGTGCCGCCTCGATCACGATGGGCGCCGCCTCGCCGGACAGCCGGTTGCGCAGAACGGGGTGAGTCTGCGCCTCCACCAGATCCGCCAGCGGCGCGCAGTTCACGTCGATACCGACGTCGTGCAGTTCGGCGGCGATCAGGCGATTGCGCAGCCAATGCGCCCGGATAGGATCGCGGCTGCGTGCCATCTGGTCCAGCGCGGGCAGATATTCGCGCCAGTGGGGTGCGCGCATCCGCTGCACGCGCCCGCCCTCCTGATCGATCAGGATGGGTGCCGCGCGGCCCAGACAATCGCGCAGGGATGCCGTCAGTCCGCGCAACTGGTCGGGGTTGTCGACATTGCGGGCGAACAGGATAAAGCCCCAGGGGTTCACCTCGCGAAAGAACGCAGTCTCTTTGGCTGTCAGGCGCAGTCCCGACAGCCCTAAGATCGTGGCATTAGCGGACAACGACAGGCGTGCAGGCGGCGCGGCCCGCGTCCATCACGTCGCAGAACGCCCGTGCGTCGGCCAATTCCTGAAATCCGCTGGCGCGCAAACGGTAGAAGGTCGCCCCACCGGATGAAGCCTGCTGGATCACCTGCCCCTTGTCCGCCAGCAGATCGCCGAACCGGGTCTGAAGCTTGCCCCATTCCTGCGCTGCATCCTCTGGTGTCGGAAATGCGCCCAGCTGCACGAGTTTGGTGCCGACCGGCAGTTCGTCGGTCATGACTGCGACAGACGGCAACGCGGGCTCTTCCGCGACGACGGCTGCGACCTGCACGGGGGCCGGAGTCAGGTCGGCGGCGGTGGCTACGGCAGGTGTGGCGCGTAGCGGGCGGGCCGTTGGACGAATGACCGATCGGATGCTGCCCGTGGGTGCCGCAATCTGCGAAGGCTCTGCCACGTCCGACGCCATCGCCTCGGCCAGTGCCAGCGCGATCGGGTCCTCGGCGTCGATGTTCATGATTTCGGTCGCGTCGACCTTTTCGCCGTCCAGAGTGGTGACGGGGCTGCTGCCGTCCTCCATATCCTCGAGTGCGGCCATCGGAGCCACGCCGGAGGAAATCTGATCGGCCAGGGCCAGGATGTCGTCGGCGTTCATCGGCCCCGTGGGCGTCGTCACGGCGGCAGGCGCATCGGCACTGGCGGCGACGACCGCATCCGGTGTCGCCGCGGCCAGCGGGGCGGTGTCCAGATCCTCGGCCGCAAGGTCGACGGTGCGGGGGGCCAGCGTGACGGAACCCTCCGGCGCTGCCGCCTCGCCCGATCCGGCCACGGTGTTTACGGCAAGACCGCGATGATCGGCGACGTCACCGCCGGGATCGTCGGGGGCCACGCGCATGTCGCCCTGCGCCGCGCGCACCACGGGCACGCCGCTGACGTCGCGCATGATGGTCTTGGTGCCCCAGACCGCGACGCCGATCATCAGCGACAGGCTGACGGCGGCACCTGCATATTGGGTGTAGCGACCGGCGACATCCGCCAGACGACCGGGGGCATACGCCTCGTCGTGAACTGCCATTACTGCCTCGTTTCTGTCGGGCCTGCAGACCCGGCTTACTGCCTCTGGCCTGTATCGGACGCTTAGCGCATCTCTTCGGCCGGTGTGACGCCAAGAATACCCAAACCGCCTGCGATCACAACCTGCACGGCGCGGATCAAGGCGATCTTGGCCTGCGATGTGGCATTGTCGCCATCCTGAATGAACCGCAGGGACGCGTCGGCATTGCCGAGGTTCCACAACCCGTGCAGATCGGACGCGATGTCGTAGAGGTAGAAGGCGATCTTGTGCGGCTCGTGGCCCTTGGCCGCGATCTCCACCATGCGCGGCCACTCGGCCACCTTGCGCGCGACGGCAAGTTCTGCGGCGTTGCCGAGCTTCGACAGCTCCGCGCCTGCCAGCGTAGCGTCATCGACGTCGATGCCCGCCTCACGGGCTTTGCGCAGCACGGAATTCACGCGCGCATGAGCGTATTGGACGTAGAAGACCGGATTGTCCTTGGACTGCTCCGTCACCTTGGCAAAATCGAAGTCCAGCGGCGCGTCGTTCTTGCGCGTCAGCATGTGAAAGCGAGTCACGTCGGCACCCACTTCGTCCACCACGTCGGACAGGGTGATGAAGGTCCCTGCCCGCTTGGACATCTTGAACGGCTCTCCGTTCTGATAGAGCTTCACGAGCTGCGTCAGCTTGACATCGAGAGGCACCCGCCCGTCGGACAGGGCCGATACGGCCGCCTTCATCCGCTTGACGTACCCGCCGTGATCCGCGCCGAAGACGTCGATCAGCGCGTCATAGCCGCGTTCGATCTTGTCGAAGTGATAGGCGATGTCGGGGGCAAAATAGGTCCAGGCCCCGTCCGATTTCTGCACGGGCCGGTCCACATCGTCGCCGTGGGCGGTCGACCTGAACAGAGTCTGCTCGCGCGGCTCCCAATCCTCGGGCATCTTGCCTTTGGGCGGTTCCAGCGTGCCGCGATAGATCAGCCCGGCAGCGTCGAGACGTGCAATCGCCTGTTCGATCTTGCCGGTGCCATAGAGGGACTTTTCCGAATAGAAGTTGTCCATCGTGATGTTCAGTTTGGCCAGATCGGCGCGGATCAGGTCCATCATCGCCTCGGTCGCGAACAGCCGCACATCCTCCAGCCAGACATCCTCCGGTTGATCGAGCCAGACATCGCCGACCTTCGCTTTCAGCCCTTCGCCCACGTCGATCAGGTAGTCGCCGGGATAGGTGCCCTCGGGCCAGTCGACGGACAGATCGTGCGCCTCTTGATAGCGCAGATAGACGGACCGCGCGAGGACATCGACCTGCGCGCCGCCGTCGTTGATGTAGTATTCGCGCGTCACGTCATAGCCCGCATAGGCGAGCAGGCTCGCCAGTGCATCGCCAAAGACCGCACCGCGCGTGTGGCCGACATGCAGCGGGCCGGTGGGATTGGCACTGACATATTCGACCAGCACCCGCTGGTTGGCCCCCAGCGTGCCGCGGCCATAGCCGGGATCGGTCAGGGCACTGACGACCAGCCCTTGCCAGACTTCGTCCACCAGCCGCAGATTCAAGAACCCGGGGCCTGCCACGTCGGCACTCGCCACGCGGGGATCGCCCGTCAGCCGGGCGGCCAGCGCATCGGCGATGTCACGCGGTTTCATGTTGGCCGGTTTGGCCAGCACCATTGCGGCATTGGTCGCCATGTCGCCATGGCCCGCATCGCGCGGCGGTTCCACCGACACGGCGTCGGTCGCAAGCCCTGCCGGCAGAATGCCCTCTCGCTCCATCCCGGCCAACGTGTCGATGACAAGGGCGCGGATATCGGCGAAGATGTTCATGGAGTGCGGCTTTCGTTGCATGTGTCCGGCGGTCATACCACCGCCAACGCAGAGGTCAACGGGACCGCGCCCTCAGACCTGCCCCGGCGGCTGCGGCGCGAAGGAGCCGTCGTCGGCGGTTTCCGGTGGGCGCAGTGCGATGATGCGCGTGTCGGGAATGCCGCGCATGTCTGCGACGTCGCTGACCATCTTGAAGTCGCCGTTCGGCAGGATGCGCGCCACAAGGTGCGAGGCCGGGCGCTTCTCGGACCAGTCCTTCAACGTGAATTCCGCCGTCAGCCGCGTGACGCGAAAGGTCCAGCCTTCGCGGATCAAGCGGTTCATCTCTTCGAAGGTCGCACCTTGGGCGAAAGTGCGGCCGCCCAGCGTGGCAGGCAGCGTGTGGCGGGCTGACTCGGTCTTTTGCCGGGCGACCTGAAAGACGTTCTCGCGTCCGAATTCGGGGGCAAGGTCCGTGGCGACCAACGTGTTGTAGGCGTCATTGTCGGTGGCGGCCAACAGCGTGGCGTAGCTGATCAGCTCAAGACGCTGTTCGGCCCCTTCCGACAGGATGTCGCCAGAAAAAGTCGAGATGCCAGCGGCGCGGGCGGCGCGCAGGTGACCAAAGTTGGGGTCCGTCATCAGGACCGGCACGTCGGCCTTGACCAGCGCCTCGGCCAGGGCCGTTGTCCAGGAAGCGCCACCGATGATGACGACGCCGGGATTACCCGCACCCGTCAGGCCCAGGAATTTGGCGAAGGGCTTCAGGGTAAAGCCGTGAATGACGACCGTGGCGGCGACAAGGACGAAGGCCAGCGGGCCGATCAAAGCCGCATCCTCGAACCCGAGGTCCAGCAAGCGTTCGGCAAACAGCCCGGCGACCGCGACCAGAACCACGCCGCGCGGGCCGGTGAATGCGACCAGGACCTGTTCGCGCCACGGAACGCCAGAGCCCAGAAGCGACGCAAAGACTGTCAGCGGCCGCGCGACGAAGATGATAAGCACAAGGAAAATCGCCGCCCGCCAGGTCAGCAGAGCCAGAGCCGCGAAGTCGAGGTTGGCGGCCAGCAGGATGAACACTCCCGATACCAGCAGGATCGTGGCGTGTTCCTTGAAGCGGCGCAATTCCTCGTAGCTGGGCAGATTGGCGTTGGCGATCACGATGCCCATGACGGTCACGGCCAGCAGGCCGCTTTCATGCAGCACCGCGTCCGACATGCCGAAGATGCCCAGCAGCAGCGCGAATAGGATCGAGACCTTCATGTATTCCGGCACCCAGCCGCGATGGAACGCGGCGGCGAGGCCATAGCCTGCCGCAAGGCCAAGGGCCGTGGCAAAACCGATGCCCAGCACCAGTTCACCGATAGCGCCGCCGACCGTCGCGGCGGCATTCAGCACCAGCACGACCTCGAAGGCCAGCACGGCGGCCATCGCACCAAGCGGGTCGTTAACGATCGCCTCCCACTGCAATAGCTGTGCCGGGCGGCGCGAGAGCCGGGCGGTGCGCAGCAGCGGTGCGATGACCGTGGGCCCGGTGACGATCAGGATGCCACCAAAGACCCATGACGACGACCAGGTGAGCCCCGCGCCGTAATGCAACGCGAGCGTCGATAGGACCCAGCCCAGAGGTGCGCCAATGAAGACCAGCCTGCGCACGCCGACGGCAGCGTCGCGCAATTGATGAAAGTTTAAAGTCAGCCCACCTTCGAACAGGATGATCGCCACGGCTATGGCGATGATCGGCGCCATCAGCGGGCCGAAATCGCGGGCCGGGTCGAAGACGCCGGTGACGGGGCCTATGATGACACCCGCGAGCAGCATGAGGACAATTGCCGGCATCCGCAAACGCCATGCCAGCCATTGCGATCCCACGCCAAGGCCGCCGACAAGCGCGATGGCGATCACGGGCGACAGGGCACCCGGCGCGGTTTCAATGGCCATCGGTCACTCCGGGCGGAACGGAGGTGCCGCCGATCAGACGGGCATGTTCCTGAATTGCAAATCGGTCGGTCATCCCGGCGATGTAGTCCGCCACGATCCTTGCCAAGGTCAAATCGTCGCGCGCCTCAGCCGCTTCCTTGCGCCACTGCTTCGGCAGCTCACCGGGATTGTGCAGGTAGAAGGGAAACAGTTCGTCGATCATGTGGGTGACGGCGACCCGCATCTCGACCACCGCAGGCGCGCGGTACATGCGTTCGAACAGAAACTGGCGAATCACCTTGAGGTCAGACCAGAGCGCCGGCGTGAACTGGATCATCATGCGACCGGCGTGACGCACGTCCGCAACGGATTTCGGGTCGAAGGCGTTCAGATCGGCGGCGCTCACGTTGATCACGTCTTCCACCAGTACGCCGAAGAAGCGGCGCAGCGCCTCGTGCCGACGACGATAGTAGTTGAGGCCGGGATACCTTGCATCGACGCGGGCAAAGCAGTCGCGCAGCACCGGCAGTTCCGCCAGTTCATCCGTGCTGAACAATTCTGCGCGAAGACCGTCGTGCAAGTCGTGGTTATTGTAGGCAATATCGTCGGATAGCGCGGCGACCTGCGCCTCGGCGCTCGCATGGGTATCGAGTTCCAGATCATGCCGCGCATTGTAGGCGGTCAGCGCCCAAGGATAGGGTTTCGGCACCGGACCGTTATGCTTGGCGATGCCTTCCAGCGTCTCCCATGTCAGGTTCAGGCCGTCCCATTCGGCGTAGTGACGTTCCAGCTCGGTCACGATCCGCAACGCCTGCGCGTTGTGATCGAAGCCGCCGTATGGCTGCATCAGGCGGTCCAGCGCCTCCTCTCCCGTATGGCCGAAGGGCGTATGGCCAAGGTCATGGGCCAGCGCCACCGCCTCTGTCAGTTCCACATTCAGGTCGAGGGCCGCCGCCACGGTGCGGGCGACCTGTGCCACCTCGATCGAATGGGTCAGCCGCGTGCGAAAGTAATCGCCTTCATGTTCGATGAAGACCTGCGTCTTGTGTTTCAGCCTGCGGAATGCGCTGGCGTGGATGATCCGGTCGCGGTCCCGTTGAAAGGGAGAGCGGAAATGACTCTCCTCTTCAGGGTAGAGCCGCCCGCGCGCCTGGGCGGGATCTGTCGCATAGAGGGCTGCCATCTGTTGCCTGCTTGTGACCTGTGCCTGTGGTTCCTATATTGAATGCAACCGCTTCCCGATAGGTGCAAGATGCTGACCCTTCCTCCGACCGTGACCACCCGCGCCTTCGATCGTCTGGCCGAGATCGGCGCTGCTGCCCAAGGCAAGGCCCTGCGCGTCGCGGTCGAAGGCGGCGGGTGTTCAGGGTTTCAGTACGAGATCGCGCTGGACGACCCCAGGGACGACGATCTGCGGCTCGATCACCTCGGCGAGACGGTCGTGATCGACTCCGTCTCGCTGCCCTTTCTCGCCTCTGCCACCATCGACTTTTCCGAAGAGTTGATCGGCGCGCGTTTCGTCATCAACAATCCGAACGCCACATCGTCCTGCGGGTGCGGGACGTCCTTCTCAATCTGACGTGATGCGGCGTTGTGGAACTTTCTTTCTTCCGCCGCTGTTGCTACCATAGATTCTTATCAGACGGAGACCGCCATGACTGTCATCATCGCCATCGCCATCCTAGCCGGTCTGGGGGTTGTCGCCGGCGCTCAGTTGGCGGACCAGCCCGTCCGCATTCCCGTGCGCACGCGCGACGACCGCTAAGCTTGTCTCACCCCGGCCCCGTCGTTAGCGTATCGCGAAAAGGGGCCGGCCATGAAAATCGCGACGTTCAACATCAACGGTGTCAAGGCGCGGATCGAGGCGCTGACGACGTGGTTGCAGGACAGCGCCCCCGACGTGGCGTTGCTGCAAGAGATTAAATCCGTCGACGACGGCTTTCCCCGACAGATCATCGAAGACCTAGGCTACAATGTGGAGGCCCACGGTCAAAAGGGATTCAACGGCGTCGCCATGCTGTCGAAATTGCCACTGGAGGACGTGACCCGCGGCCTGCCCGGCGACGATGCGGACGAACAATCCCGTTGGATCGAGGCGACTGTTGTGGGCGAGGTCGCGGTCCGGCTCTGCTGCCTTTATCTGCCCAATGGCAACCCGGCACCGGGGCCCAAGTTCGATTACAAGCTGGCGTGGATGGACCGCCTTCATGCACGGGCGCAGGCCTTGCTCGCGGCCGAGATGCCGGCGCTGATGGCGGGCGACTACAACATCATTCCGCAGGCCGAGGATGCGGCGCGGCCCGACGCCTGGCGGTCGGATGCGCTGTTTCGTGCGGACAGTCGGGCCGCGTTCCGACGCATCGTGAATCTAGGCTTCACAGAGGCCTTTCGCGCCCGCACGCAGGGACCGGGCCATTATTCGTTCTGGGACTATCAGGCCGGAGCCTGGGACAAGAACGACGGCATCCGCATCGACCACGCCCTGCTGACACCGCAATGTGCCGACCTGCTGCGCGACTGCCATATCGAAAAGGATCTGCGCGGGCGCGAGAAGCCGAGCGATCACGTCCCGGTCTGGATCGATCTTGCCGCCTGAGGTGAACGACGTTGCGTAAGGTCTTCATTGTTCTTGTTTTCACGTTACTGGCCACGACGGCAGCCGGCCAGTGCCGCATGGCTGCAGCCGGGGCGTGCCACGTCATTCCCGTCGCAAAGAGTCCGCTGCCCGTCGCGATCGGGGAGGTGATCGAACGCGGTCGCTACTCGATGGTCATGGATGCGACGTGGTATGGCCTGCCGCCGGCACGGGACGGCTGGATCTATTTCCGGATCGAAGACGAGGTCTACCGGGTCGATTACCGCACCATGACAGTGGTGGAACGGGCCACGGAAGAAGCATCGCGCAACTGGCCCTAGGCCGTGGCATCGAAGCCGTAAAGCCAGTCCAGGCGACCGATGAAGGCATCCGGTGCCACTCGCCCCAGCGCGCGCAGGCCGGCATGGGCCAGCATCCGCCGCGGGCCGCGCAGGTGATAGTTCACCGCATTGGCACTGGCAGTCGCGATGGCGCGCTGCACACGGGGCTGGCGCAGCGCCTGATAGCGCGGCAGCCCGTCTTGCAAGCCATGCAGCGCGATCTGACGGGCCAGAACGGCAGCATCTTCCAGCGCGAGGTTCGCACCCTGCGCCAGAAAGGGCAGCGTCGGATGCGCTGCATCACCGACCAGCGCGACCCGGTCCGTCACCCAGACCGGGGCGACGGGATGCTGGAACAGCCCCCAGAGCAGAGGCGCGTCAACTTGCATCAGCAGGTCCTGCAAGGGCCCGCAGGCATCGGCGAAGGCCTCACGCAGGTGGGCGGGATCGTCGGGGTGGTGCCAGCCCTCGTCAGCCCAGTCGGCGCGTTCCTGCACCGCGACAATATTCAGGCCATCGCCGGGCAAGGGGTAGGTCACGACATGACGGCGCGGCAACATCCAGATGCGTGCTTCGGGCGCGGCCTTCGTCGGGATCACCGCGCGCCAGGCGACCTGCCCGGTAAAGCGTGCCTTGGCCGTGTCATTCAGCAGACCGCGCGTCGCGGACCGGATGCCGTCCGCCCCGATCACGAGATCGGCCTCTGGCAAGTCTTCGGCGCGGTGGTTCAGCACGATGTCCACGCCCCGCGCACGGCAGGCGCGGGCCAGCATCTCGATCAAGGCGCTGCGGGCGACGAACCGGTAAGGCGGCGTCTGGCGCGACAGATCAAACCGGGTCACGGCACGCCCGGTCAATCCATTGGTCGGAACCACAGCTTTGGCCTGCAAGCCTTTGGCCTGCAACGCCTCTTCAAGCCCGAGCCATGTCAGGACGCGGGCACCGTTGGGCGTGATCTGAAGACCGGCACCGACCTCTGCTATCTCTGGCGCCTGCTCGAAAACGACAACGCTGGCCCCTTGCATCGCAAGGGCCAGCGCTGTGGACAGGCCGCCGATACCGCCGCCGATGACAGCGACATGGGAACGCGCGATCACGGGTCAGTCGTCGCGGTGAACCTTCTCGCGCCGCTCGTGGCGTTCCTGCGCTTCCAGCGTCATGGTCGCGATCGGACGCGCGTCCAGTCGCTTGAGGCTGATCGGTTCGCCGCTGATGGTGCAGTAGCCGAATTCACCGTCGTCGATGCGCCGTAGGGCAGAGTCGATCTTGGCCACCAGTTTGCGCTGCCGGTCGCGGGTGCGCAGTTCGATGGACCGGTCGGTCTCCTCGCTGGCGCGGTCGGCGATGTCGGGAATATTGCGGGTCTGGTCCTTCATGCCTGCCACGGTGTCGCGGCTGTCTTCAAGGATATCGGCTTTCCAGTTCAGCAATTTGCGGCGAAAATACTCGATCTGCCGCTCGTTCATGAAGGGTTCGTCTTCGGCCGGACGGTAATTGTCCGGCAAGAAGGTTTCTGCTTTCATATCGGTGCCCCTGTTTGCGTCAGATACCTGTTCAAAGATTTCCCCGGACATCTGACAAACTCCCCTGACTTGGCGCCCGTTTACCCCCAACGCGCAGGGCTGTCACCCCCATAAAAGTGCAGGATAAGCTGCTTTTGGATAACAATTTAATGCGAGGTCAAGGCACATTTGGGCCTTGCCCTGCGGGTCCGTATTCCACACCTTGCGCGCGATCAGAGGGAGACTGAGATGACCGCCACATTCACCGGCACCGATGCCTATGTTGCCACCGACGACCTGACGATGGCCGTCAACGCGGCGATCACGCTGGAACGCCCCTTGCTGGTGAAGGGTGAACCGGGGACCGGCAAGACGGAACTGGCGCGTCAGGTCGCGGCCGCGCTGGGGATGCCGATGATCGAATGGCACATCAAATCCACGACGCGCGCGCAGCAGGGTCTTTATGAATACGACGCTGTCAGCCGGCTGCGCGACAGCCAGTTGGGCGATGCGCGGGTCAACGACGTATCGAACTACATCAAGCGCGGCAAGCTGTGGCAGGCCTTTACCGCCGACCAGCGGTCCGTCCTGCTGATCGACGAGATCGACAAGGCCGACATCGAGTTTCCCAACGATCTGTTGCAGGAACTCGACCGGATGGAATTCCACGTCTATGAGACCGGAGAGACGGTGAAGGCCGCCGTGCGGCCCATCGTCATCATCACCTCCAACAACGAAAAAGAGCTGCCGGACGCGTTTCTGCGGCGCTGCTTCTTCCACTATATCCGGTTTCCCGACATGGACACGATGCGCAGGATCGTTGCCGTCCATCATCCGGGGATCAAGGATGCGCTTCTGACCACGGCACTGACGCAATTCTATGACCTGCGCGACACGGCGGGGCTGAAAAAGAAGCCCTCGACCTCGGAGGTGCTGGATTGGCTGAAACTGCTACTGGCCGAGGACCTGTCGCCCGAAGATCTGCGGCGCGATGGCAAATCGTCCCTGCCCCGATTGCACGGTGCCCTGCTGAAGAACGAACAGGACGTCCACCTTTTCGAAAGGCTGGCTTTCATGGCGCGCAATCCGCGGTAATCCCACCAGATCGTGTAAGTGTGGCTGTCTTTGCCACAGAGGACCGCGCCTTCCCTGCAACGTCTTTGCCTGAAACAAGGCAAAGACAACCTTAACGCTCGCATCGCCACATTGGCCCGGTGTTACTGGCCGCACCCCCGGCGCGCATTCATGGCATTGCCGCATTCGCGTCCTGAAGGGGTCGCAGTCCTGCGACAGACAGGACTGACGTTGATGAGGAGAGTCGTTTTGACCAAGGCAAACATGCCGGTCGCCGCAGGTCGTCCCGCGGCACGCCACCGGGACGCCCCGACCGTGTCGATGCGCGATCACACCAGGCCCGCGCGCGTTCCCCCGGCGGCGGTCGCACGCACATGAATCGCTTTGGCACGTTTCTGGTCGCGACGCTTCTTGCGTCCTGTTCGCCAGTCCCGGACTCGGCACCTGCCACGCGGGCCGCCACGGTCAGCGCCCTGCCAGCCATGCGCGGGTTCAGTGACAACACGGTCGTGCCGGTTACGCGCAGCAATTCCGAAATGGCCGAGGATTTTCTGGACCTCGTCTTCCGGATGGAAAACGGCCGTGCGATCGCGGGCATGTCAAGGTTCGAGGGTCCGATCACCGTGCGCATAGCACCCGGTGCACCGGCGACACTGGCCCCTGACCTTGACGCCCTGCTGGCGCGTCTGCGACGCGAGGCGCAGATCGACATCTCCCGAACCGACCGACCGGATGCCGGCATCACGGTCGAGGCGGTGCCGCAGAAGGTGCTGCAACGGGCCGTGCCGCAAGCCGCCTGCTTTGTCGTGCCGCGCGTGCGCAACTGGGCCGAATTCCTGTCGATGCGCAAGACCGACGCCGTCGACTGGACAACCCTGAAGGTGCGCACCCATGCGACGATCTTCATTCCAGCCGATGCCGCCCCGCAGGAAATCCGCGATTGCCTGCACGAAGAACTGGCCCAGGCCCTTGGACCGCTGAACGATCTTTATCGCTTGCCGGATTCCGTCTTCAACGACGACAACATCCATGCCGTGCTGACCGGTTTCGACATGCTCATGCTGCGGGCCACCTATGCGCCGGAACTGCGCAACGGGATCGGACGGGTGCAGGCTGCCGGGATCATCGGACCGCTGCTAGCGCACCTGAACCCGCGTGGAGAGCGTGGCGGACAAGGCAGTTTTCCCGATACCTCGCGCGACTGGATCACAGCGATGGAAACCGCGCTGACCAACGGATCAAGCCCCGGGGCCCGCCGCCAGTCCATCGACCGCGCGGTCCGCATCGCGCAACAGTTCGGCTGGGGCGGCCCGCGCGAGGGATTTTCCTATTACGCGCTGGGACGCTTGCAGGTGGGGCACGATTCGACGGCGGCGCTTGCTGCGTTCGGCCGTGCCGACGCGATCTATTCCGCCTCTCCGCTGATGCAGATCCATTCTGCCCATATCGCCGTGCAGAAGGCCGCCTTCACCCTCTCAGCCGGCGATGCAATTGGCACGATCGATCTGGCCGACAAGGCGATCCCCGTGGCGGCGCGACACCAGAACGCTGCCCTCATGGCCACGCTGATGATGTTCAAGGCCGAGGCGCTGGACATGCAGGGCGACAGTGTCGCGGCAGAGGCTGTGCGGGTGGACAGTCTGGGGTGGGCGCGATACGGCTTTGGCAGTGATGCCAATGTGCGCGACCGGCTGGCAGAGATCAGCGGATTGCGCCCCTACTAGAAGGTGCTCCCCCATGATACTACCGCTTGGCGGCGTCGTCCTTGGCGCACTGATCGGGGCTGTCCGTGCCCGGATGCGCGGTGGCAAACTGTTGGACATGCTGCAATGGGGGGCCGCCTTCGGCATGATCCTTGGCATCGTCGGCCTGTTCATCCTCGTCTTCATCCAGCGTGCCGCGGTGGCCTAGGTGTTTCTGCGGTTCTTCGACAGCCTGCGCCAGCACGGTGTTCCGGTGTCGATCCGCGAATTTCTGGCCTTTCTGGACGGGATGCGGGCCGGGCTGGCGACCTACGACGTCGATGCCTTCTATCACCTGGGCCGCACGATCATGGTCAAGGACGAACGCCACATCGACCGCTACGACCGCGCCTTCGCCGCCAGCTTTGCGGGGCTCGAGACCATCACCGACCAACAGGTCCTTGATGCCGTCGACATCCCCGCCGACTGGCTGGAAAAACTGGCCGAAAAACACCTGACCGAGGCCGAGAAGGCCGAGATCGCGGCCTCTGGCGGGTTCGAGGCCCTGATGGAGCGATTGAAGGCGCGGCTTGCGGAACAAAGGGGCCGGCATCAAGGCGGCAGCAAATGGGTCGGCACCGCCGGCACCTCGCCCTTTGGTGCCTATGGCTACAACCCCGAAGGGGTGCGGATCGGACAGCACGAGAGCCGTCACCAGCGCGCGGTCAAGGTCTGGGACAAGCGCGAATTCCGTGATCTGGACGATACCGTCGATCTGGGCACGCGCAACATCAAGGTTGCGCTGAAACGCTTGCGCAAATGGGCGCGGGACGGCGCTGTCGAGGAACTGGACCTCGACGGCACGATCCAGAAGACCGCCGAACACGGCTATCTCGACGTGCAGACCCGGCCAGAGCGGCGCAATGCGGTAAAGGTTCTGCTGTTCCTTGATATCGGTGGCAGCATGGACCCCCACGTGAAGGTGGTGGAAGAGCTGTTCAGCGCGGCACGCGCCGAATTCAAGCACATGCAGCACTTCTACTTTCACAATTGCCTGTATGAGGGTGTCTGGACCGACAACCGCCGCCGCTGGAATGCGCAGACGCCGACATGGGATGTGCTGCGCAAGTATGGCAGCGACTACAAATGCATCTTTGTCGGCGACGCCAGCATGTCACCCTACGAGGTGGCAGCGCCCGGCGGTGCCAACGAACACTGGAACGCAGAGGCCGGTTCGGTCTGGCTGGAACGTGCCCGCGCGCAGTGGCCGCACCACGTCTGGATCAACCCCCTGCCCGCACGCTACTGGCCGCACACGCAGTCGATCCAGATGATCCAGCAGATCTTCGGCGCAGACCGGATGCAGCCGATGACGCTGGCCGGTATCGGTGCCGCGATGAAGCTGCTGACCTGACCGAAGGACAGGCCTGACCGCGGGATCGCGATCAAATCGCCGCAGCGGCTTGGCAAATGGCGACTCCTGTCCCCATATGTTGATCATGCTGAAGTTTGCCCCCCTGCTGATCGCGATTGCCTACGGGCTGGCGCTTTATCACTTCTCTGCCTGGCGCACCCGGCGAGAGCTGGATGGTGCCTCGACCGAACTGGCAGACCCGCGCCTGAAGGCGTTGACCGACAAGATGGCCCGCGCGCTGGAGATCGACCGCATCCGTGTTCACATCTACGAGGTGGCGATGGTGAATGGGCTGGCTGCGCCGGACGGACGCATCTTCATCACGCGGGGTTTTTTCGACCACTACCGCGCCGGCGAGGTCACGGCCGAGGAACTGGCGAGTGTCATCGCGCACGAGCTAGGGCATGTCGCCTTGGGCCATTCTCGGCGGCGGATGACGGATTTCGCTGCGCAGAATGCGATGCGCACGGCGATTGCGATGGTCTTGAACCGGTTTCTGCCGGGGATCGGCGGTTGGATCGGCAACGGCCTGATGGCGCTTTTAGCCGCGCGCCTGTCCCGCGCGGACGAGTTCGAGGCGGACGCCTATGCCTCGGCCTTGCTGGTGAAGGCGGGGATCGGCACCGGTCCGCAACAGTCGCTGTTC
Organism: Loktanella sp. DJP18; assembly: GCF_049310965.1. Taxonomy (NCBI): domain Bacteria; kingdom Pseudomonadati; phylum Pseudomonadota; class Alphaproteobacteria; order Rhodobacterales; family Roseobacteraceae; genus Loktanella; species Loktanella sp. DJP18. The sequence continues at coordinate 39,925 of NZ_JBMERN010000029.1, forward strand.
AAGAAACTGGAGCATCTGACCGGAGCCAAGGGCAGCGGCACCCCGGCCTGGCTTCTGAGCCACCCGAAGACTGACCTGCGCATCGCCGCCATCGCCGCCAACGAGGAACGCTGGAAGCCTTGACCAGCCCCTGTTCAGCTAGGCCAGTCTTTTGCCGAGCCGCGGCAGGCGGGCCTTTTTCAACAGGGCGCGGATCGTCCAGGGTTCCGGCGACACGCGGTTCGCCTCCTCCAGAACGGCATGGCAGATGGTTGACACGGCATCCGGGGCCTCGTCGTGAAGGCGCAGCATGAACCCGTCCGTGTCGGCCCGGAACAGCCCCTCCTCTGCCAGCAGATTGCCGGGAAAATCCTTGGCGTTCAGGGTCAGGATCGCGTCGCAATGACCAGCTATGGCGGCGGCCAAAACGTGGATGTCGTCCGGGTCAGGCAGCCAGAGCCTGCGCAGCAGACCGGCATCCGGCGCAACACTTGCGCGCGGAAATCGGGCCGTAAGCGCCGCGATCTCGCCGCGGGCAAGAACCTCGGCCTCTGGTCCCAGTTTTTGCGTGGCACGCGCCCATTCCTCCAGGATACGAGGCGACCAGCAAGGCTGATATAGCCCCGCTGCCCCGCAGCCGATCAGCACCTCGCGCATCACGGTCGGGTAAAGCACGCAGGCGTCGAGCAGGACTTTCACAGCCCGCCCCTACAGCCGGAACGTGACGGCCTTCAGGTATCCGCTTTCGGCCAGATGCGGCAGCAGCGGATGGTCCGGCCCGGCAAAGCCGGTATGGATCACCTGGGACCGTCGCCCCGCCCGTCCGATGCCGCGCGCGCTGGCGTTGCGGAACCGCGCAAGGTCGGCGGCATGGCTGCACGAACACAGCATCAGATAGCCGCCCTCGGCCACCAGCGGTGCCGCAAGCCGCGCGATGCGCTCATAGGCCCGCAGACCTGCCTCCAGCGATGCCTTGTTCGGGGCAAAGGCGGGCGGGTCGCAAACGACAAGGTCGAACATCTCGCCTTCTTCCGCCAGCGCCTCGAGCACGGCAAAGGCATCGCCCTTGCGCGTGATGAAACGATCGGCCACGTCCATCGCCTCGGCACCCTGCCCGGCCAGCGTCAGTGCGGGTTCCGATCCGTCGACCGCCAGCACCGATGCGGCACCCCCTGCAAGTGCGGCAAGGCCGAAGCCGCCGACATGGGCGAACATGTCCAGCACGCGACCGCCCCGCGCAAGGCTGGCGGCAAAGGCATGGTTCGGACGCTGGTCAAAGAACAACCCCGTCTTCTGTCCGCCCATCACGTCGGCCATATAGGTGGCCCCGTTCATCGGCACCGGGATTGCGGCCACAGGCGCCTCACCGCGCAGCACGCCCATCCGATCATCAAGCCCTTCCAGACTGCGGGCGCGACCCGCGGCGTTCATCACCACGGTCGTCACGCCGGTCACCTGCACCAGCGCCTCGGTCAGGGGTTCGATCAGCGTATCCGCCCACGCCGCGTTCGGCTGAATCACGGCGACATCGCCAAAGCGGTCGATCACGACGCCGGGCAGGCCGTCGGCCTCGGCATGGACAAGCCGGTAGAAGGGCTGGTCATAGATCCGCGCCCGGTGGGCCAGCGCATGGGTCAGCCGCGCGGCAAACCACGCAGTATCGATCACCGCTTCCGTGTCACGGTCCAGCATCCGGCAGATGATCTTGGACGCGGGGTTCACGGTCACGAGGCCGAGCGGAACGCGGTTGGCATCCTCCAGCACGGCCAGTGCACCGGGGGTCAGCCCCTTGGTGCGCCGATCGGTGACGAGTTCATTGGCATAGACCCAAGGGTAGCCGTGGCGGATCGCGCGGGCATCCCCCTTCGGGGTCAGGCGGACGGTGGGATAAGTGGGCATGTTCATGCCCTCTCCTCTAGCGTGACACGCTCGCCGCCGCCAGTGGCCTGTTTACAGACCGGCGGTCTGGACCTCGCCCCGCAGCTCGTCGTGCAGCACTTGGGTCAAATAATCCGTGACGCGAACCTTCTCGGTCTGGCCGTGCATCTCGGCCACCAGTGCGGCGTTGCCGCCGGGTGCGGACAGATTCGCCGCGACTTCACGCGCAGGCTCGATCACGGCACCGCTGCGGGCGTCGAGGACGGTCATGTCGAACACCATGTTGTACACGCCGCCGACGCTGAAGCGCGTGCGCTCCGTCACGCCGTGAAACCTCTTCAGCGCGATGTCGACGACGACAGGCGTTGCCCCGTTCAGATCGGCAGACCCACGGTCCATCGCCGTCTCGAAGATGGCGCCGATCTGGGCGATGCGGTCACCGACGGGATCGCCACGCCAGACCACGTCGGCAAGGGGGTAATAGCCGTTGCCCTCTGACACCTTCATGGTGTCGGGCGCGTGGAACTGCATCCGCTGGACGGAATAGTCGCGGGTCACGACCTGCGAGGTGCCGACGCCCAACCCCAGGGTCGGCAAGGGCGCGTTGCGTGTCGCAAGGCCCGCATCCGCGCACGCCGATGCACCAAGCATCAGACCGAACATCGCCACACATTTCATCATCGCCATGTCGCATCTCCTGACCAATGGGCGGCCCCTTGCCGTTTGCACTGTCCCCTGACGGTTAAGCGGACGTTAACCCGTCGATTGCGGCTGGATTATGGATCGCGCAGCGCAATTTCACGGCTCCGGCCCGTTGTTAGCGCTAACCGTCCATGATATACGACGAACAACCAAGCCAGAGAGGGGGATACCATGGCCCTGCATCCCAAGATCGCCGACGTCACCGACCGCATCCGTGCCCGGTCCGAAGGGCCGCGCCGCGCCTACCTCGACACGATGGCGCGCGCGGCCGCAGCCGGACCGCGTCGGTCGCATCTGACCTGCGGCAACCAGGCCCATGCCTATGCGGCGATGGGCGACCAGAAGGATGCGCTGGTGGGCGAGACCGCGCCCAACATCGGGATCATCACCGCCTACAATGACATGCTATCGGCGCATCAACCGTTCGAGACCTATCCCGCCCTGATCAAGCGCGCGGCCATCGCCGCCGGTGCCACGGCGCAGGTCGCGGGCGGCGTGCCTGCCATGTGCGACGGTGTCACGCAGGGACAGACCGGCATGGAGCTGTCGTTGTTCAGCCGTGACGTGATCGCCCTCGCGGCCGCCGTCGGGCTGTCACACAACACCTTCGACGCGGCCATCTACCTTGGCGTCTGCGACAAGATCGTGCCGGGCCTTGTGATGGCCGCCGCGACCTTCGGCTATATTCCGTCGGTCTTCTTGCCCGCAGGACCGATGGTCAGCGGCCTGCCCAACGACGAGAAATCCCGTGTCCGTCAGCAGTTCGCCACCGGCGAAATCGGACGCGACGCGCTGATGGCGGCCGAGATGGCGTCCTACCACGGTCCGGGCACCTGCACCTTCTACGGCACCGCAAACAGCAACCAGATGCTGATGGAGTTCATGGGGCTGCACCTGCCGGGCGCGTCTTTCGTGAACCCGAACACGCCATTGCGCGACGCGCTGACGGTGGCGGGCACCGAACGCGCCGCGCAGATCACGGCGCTGGGCAACGCCTATACCCCGGTATGCGACATCTTGGATGAGAAAGCCTTCGTAAACGGCCTTGTCGGGCTGATGGCCACGGGCGGTTCGACGAACCTCGTGATCCACCTGCCTGCCATGGCCCGCGCCGCCGGGATCATCCTCGACCTGCAGGACTTCAGCGACATCTCGGACGTGACTCCGCTGATGGCCAAGGTCTATCCCAACGGTCTGGCCGACGTGAACCATTTCCACGCCGCAGGTGGGCTGGGTTTCATGATCGGAGAGCTTCTGAACGCGGGACTGCTGCATGACGACGTCAAGACCGTCGCCGGTGACGGGCTGGAACTTTACACCCAGGAACCGAAACTGGACGGCGACCGCGTCGCCTATGCCAAAGGCGCCGGCACCAGCCTGAACACCAAGATACTGCGCTCCGCCTCCGACCCTTTCCAGCATCACGGCGGGTTGCAGCAACTCAGCGGCAACCTCGGGCGCGGCGTGATGAAGACATCCGCCGTGGCAGAAGAGCGGCACATCGTGGAGGCCCCTGCCCGCGTGTTCCACGATCAGGACAGCGTGAAGGCTGCCTTCAAGGCGGGCGAATTCACGGCGGACACGATCATCGTCGTGCGCTTTCAGGGACCGAAATCGAATGGCATGCCGGAACTGCACGGCCTGACCCCGACGCTGGCAGTGTTGCAGGACCGGGGCCTGAAGGTCGCTCTTGTCACTGACGGGCGCATGTCGGGCGCATCGGGCAAGGTGCCGTCGGCGATCCATCTGGCGCCGGAGGCCGCGAACGGCGGCCCCATCGCCAAGATCAACGACGGCGACATCATCCGGCTGGATGCGGTGAACGGCACCATCGACGTGCTTGGCGTCGACCTCGACAGCCGCACGGATGCCATCGCCGACCTGTCCGGCAACGGCACCGGCGTGGGCCGCGAGCTCTTCGAGGTGTTCCGCCGCAACGTGGGCCAGGTAACCGAAGGGGCCGGCGTGGCGGTTTGATCCTTCATCTGGCCAGTTAAACTCCCGCCGGAGGCATCTCCCGGCTCCACGCGCAACCGAAAGCGACATGACATGACACCCGAACAAGCCTCTGCCCTGAACCGCGACCTGTGCCTGCTGGCCCCGGTCATTCCGGTGCTGGTGCTGGACGACGCATCGCTTGCCGCGGACCTGGCCCGCGCGCTGATCGCCGGCGGCCTGCCCGCGCTGGAGGTGACATTGCGCACCCCGGCTGCCCTCGATGCAATCCGGGAAATGGCCTCCGTGCCCGGCGGCGTCGTCGGTGCCGGCACCCTGCTGACACCGAAGGACGTGGAGAACGCAAAGGCCGCCGGCGCGCAGTTCGGCGTCTCGCCCGGTGCGACGGATCTCATCCTCGACGCCTGCGAGGATAACGAGCTGCCCCTACTGCCCGGTGCCGCCACCGCGTCAGAGGCGATGCGCCTGCTGGAACGCGGTTACACCGTGCAGAAATTCTTTCCGGCCGAGGCGAATGGCGGCGTCCCTGCCCTCAAGGCGATCGGCGCGCCGATCCCGCAGGTGTCCTTCTGCCCCACCGGCGGCGTCAGCCTGAAGAATGCGCCGGATTACCTCGCCCTGTCGAACACGCTCTGCGTCGGCGGAAGCTGGGTTGCCCCGAAAGAGATGATGCTGGCCGGCGACTGGGCCGGGATCGAAGCGTTGGCGCGCGAGGCAGCCAGCCTGAAACGGTAGGTCCGCGCCCGCCACATCGGCATATAGGGATGATCCGCCAGTGGCGGAAAGCTCGTCGGAAAAGTTGCAAAGCTGTCGCACCAGGCCAGCAGCACCGGCGATTGCGGGCGATGCGCCTCGGCCTAGACGCGGGCCATCACCGCATAGAACGCCTCTCCAACCAGACGCCGGATCACGGAAAAACCGCGCGGCGAGCGCCGCCGTCAGGCCGACCGCCAACTTGTTGCGGTAGACGGCAAAGCGCTGCTTTACCTCCTCTGGCAGCACAGCGGTGGCCCCTTCGGGCATGGCTGCCCCCTTCAGCGCGGCTTCGAAGGCGGCGGTAAAGTCAGGATGCGCGGACAAGGGCAATCCCTCCACCC
>NZ_JBMERN010000030.1:0-44357 GCF_049310965.1 Loktanella sp. DJP18
TCATTTTTTGGAAGAGTATTACCAAGATACTAACATTAACCTTCATTTAAGAATACACCCTTAGGTTGTTCGATCTGTGCTAGTGTTCCACCTTTGGCACGGTGACGCATTGAGGGGACCAGAGGGGCTGGCCAGAATGACGATGTCGAAGGAAACCTTGCAGCCCGATTTTCCGGGTTGGGTCCCGGAGCCAGTTCGCCACTACCTTGTTCATACGGTCGCAGGGACCTCGATCCGCGCCCTTGCGCGTGACAGGGACGTTCATCCTTCGACCATCCTGCGTCAGGTTCGCGCCTGTGAGGCCCGCCGCGACGACCCGCTGGTCGACGCGGCGCTGCGCGCGTTGTCCGGCGAGACTCAAACCAGCTCTTCAACAGAAAGCTCTGCCATGCTTCATGCCTTGCCCCCCAGATGGCCCGATGGTGCCGGATCCGTTTCCCAGGGGCGCCTCAATCGCGAAGCCCTGCACGTCCTGCGGCGCCTGTGCGAACTCGGCGCGGTGTTGGCGGTGGCGCGCGACATGGACAGTGCTGTCGTGGTGCGCGAGGATGCCGATGGCGGCGCGCTGCGCACAGCCGTCGTCGAGGCGGACATCGCGCAGGCGCTGGCGCTGCAGAACTGGATTTCCTGTCCGGACCCGCAGGCACGGATCGCACGCTACCGCATCACGGGGCTGGGCCGCACCGAATTGCGGGGACTGACCGCTGCCGATGAGAACCGCGCCCAAGGCTTCGACGTCGCGCTGGACGACGATTGGACCAGGCCAGAGGCCGCGAACGGCGGTCGGTTCATCGCCACCGAGACACCGCTGATCGGCCTCTCTCGACGGCGCGACAAGGATGGCAAACCCTTCCTCAACCGCGATCTTGTCCGAGTGGGCGAGCGTCTGCGCGAGGATTTCGTCTTGTCGCAGCCTGGACCAGACGTGGCAGAGGACTGGCGCGCCGGGCTGGCGTTTCAGGGTGCCAAGCGTCTGCATCCGGCCACACAGGCGGCGCGCGACCGGGTGATTGCGGCGCTTGACGATCTTGGCCCCGGCTTGCAGGACGCCGCCCTCCGCTGCTGTTGCCTGCTGGAAGGATTGGAGATCACGGAACGGCACATGGGATGGTCGGCCCGGTCGGGCAAGATCGTCCTGCGGATTTCCCTGCAACGCCTGACGCGACATTACGAGGCGACGACCGGCAAATACGGTCCGCTGATCAGCTGACGGCGGGCCTGAATCGCCTTGACGCCTGACGATCATTTGCGAACAGCAAGGCGCGCCAATCACGCTGTCGCAGACCCGGTTGCATGTCCGGTTCCCGCAGCCCGCCATGGACTTTGGACACTGAAGCGACTAGGTTAAATGGCATCACAGCCAAAAGGCCCGCCCGCCATGCGCGATCTGAAAATTCCCGCCCAGCGTCATCCCGAAAAGGCCCGGCGCGTCGATTCCGCCCAGCCGAAAAAGCCGGACTGGATCAGGGTGAAGGCCCCCACGTCGGAAGGCTATCGACAGACCCGCGACATCATGCGCGAACACAAGCTGACGACCGTCTGCGAAGAGGCCGGTTGCCCCAATGTCGGCGAATGCTGGAGCCAAGGCCACGCGACGATGATGATCATGGGCGAGGTCTGCACGCGAGCCTGCACCTTCTGCAACATTGCGACCGGCAAACCGCCAGAGGCGCTTGACGTGTTCGAGCCCGGTCGCGTGGCGGACGCGGTGAAGAAGCTTGGCCTGCGCCATGTCGTCATCACCTCGGTCGATCGCGACGACGTGGAGGACGGCGGTGCGGAACATTTCGCCCAGACGATCCGCGCCATCCGCAGGCAGGCCCCCGCCACCACCATCGAGATCCTGACACCCGATTTCATCCGCTGCGATCCGGCGGTGCTGGAGGTCGTGGTCGCGGCAAAACCGGACGTGTTCAATCACAACCTCGAAACTGTGCCGGGTCTCTACCCCGAAGTGCGGCCGGGTGCGCGCTATTTCCATTCGCTGCGTCTGCTGCAACGGGTCAAGGAACTGGACCCTTCGATGTTCACGAAGTCCGGCATCATGGTCGGGCTGGGCGAGGATCGTCAGGCGGTTCTGCAGGTCATGGACGACATGCGCGCCGCCGACATCGATTTCCTGACGATCGGACAGTACCTGCAGCCGACACCGAAGCATCACCGCGTCGACCGCTTCGTGACGCCGGAGGAATTCGCGGCCTACGAGAAGGCTGCGTTCGGCAAGGGGTTCCTCATGGTCTCCGCCTCACCGCTGACGCGGTCATCCTACCACGCGGGTGACGATTTCGCCCGGCTGCGGACGGCGCGGCTGGCCAGGCTGGCGTAGATCCGACAATGCCTGCAGGCCCCCTTCAATAGCTGAAGGTGCGAGCCTGCAGCGCGTTGACCCCGCCGGGACGCCCCAGCAGAAAACCCTGGCCGAACTGGATGCCAAGGCTGCGCAATGTGTCCGCTTCCTCTTGTCGTTCGATCCCCTCGGCCACGACCTGCGCACCGATGGCGTCCGCGAAATGCTTGATCCCCGCCGCAAGCGCGCGACTGGCTGGGTCGAGGTTGATCCCGCGCACCATCTCGCGGTCCAGCTTGACGATGTCGGGCTTGATCTGCAGGACGGTGTTCAGGCTTAAATAGGTTGCCCCCAGGTCGTCGACAGCGATTTGCGCACCGAGGCGGCGTAACTGCTTCATCTGTTGTTGTAATTCCGTCAGGCTGCCGAAGTCTTCATGCTCCGTCAGCTCGAAGATGATCCTGTCGCTGAAGGGCCCGTCGATCAGACTGACCAGATCGCCGGCGATGACCATGTCGGGCGAGACGTTGATGGACAGTTTCAACGCGCGCGGCAGGTCCGGCAGCAAGGCGAGCGTCTTTTCGATCACGGCGCGTTCCAAGTGCCGCTCCAGTCCGACCCGGCGCGCATCGGCAAACCACTTGTCCGGGCTGCGGTAGGGCGTCGCGCGAAACCGGCACAGCGCCTCTGCGCCCATGACGGTATTGTCATCCAGCGACACGATGGGTTGCAGCAGTAGCTGGAAATCGTGGTCCGCCATCACGTCCTCGATCTGCTGGCGCAGGGTCTGATCCGTGCGATCTGCTGCGATGTCGGCACCGATCACTTCGGCCACGAGGTTCGCGAATGTCACCATGACGGCGTGATCGCGTTCATTCAGCGCTGGCATTGGCTGGTGCGACAAGCAACAGAACATGCCGTAGGTCGTGCCGTCGCGCAGGTTCAGCGGAATGGCGATCATTGCCCCGACCGGCGCCATCGTCGTGACGGGCAACGTCATCGCGAAGGCGTTCTGACGTGTATCGGGCAAGAGCTGCGGCAGCCGCCCGTCGCGCACCGCCTGGCAAAAGCTGCCCTCGACACGGCGGCAAGGGCGTCATCGACGACCGTGACCTGCAGCACGCTGTTTGCAGAGGGGATCAGAAAGGGTGCAAGATGTGTCATGCACACAGGCATCACACGCCCGGTTTTAATTCGAGGTAAATGGTCGCGGATATTCTTGACCGCCAGACTGCACCGCGCCAGTCAACCGTTCGATCCCCGCCAGGGCAAGGCAGGCGGCAATGACGCCCAGCACCAGCCAGACGCGCCCCGCAGACGGCGGATTGCGCGCCCATTGGCTGGTGCGCAGCAGCCAGCGGGGGTTCATCCCTCGTCCGTAAACCGCACCTGACCGATGTAGGGCAGGTTGCGGTTGCGCTGCGCAAAGTCGATGCCGTAGCCCACGACGAAGGCGTCGGGAATCTCGAACCCGATCCAGTCGGCGCGAAAGTCCACCTCGCGCCGCGCGGGCTTGTCCAGCAGCGCAATGGTCTTGAGCCGCGCAGGGTGGCGCGATTGCAGATATTCCGTGACCCGAAACAAGGTGTGGCCGGTGTCGACGATATCCTCGACGATCAGCACGTCGCGCCCTTCGATGGTACCGCGCAGGTCCTTCAGGATTCGGACCTCGCGACTGCTTTCCATGCCGTCGCCGTAGCTGCTGGCCTCGATGAAATCGACCTCGACCGGCAGATCGAGTTCGCGCACGAGGTCGGCGATGAACACGAAGGACCCGCGCAAGAGGCCGACGACGACCAGCTTGTCGGTCCCCTCGAAGGCAGCGTGAATGTCGCGGGCCAGCGACTCGATCCGGGCCGCAATGGATTTGGCGCTGATCATCTGGTCGATCACATAGGGACGTGACATTCTATCCTGCCGGGCAAGGGTTGATTTCTGCCTGTCTTTAACGACATCAACACATGAAGTCACACCGTGAAAGTCATCCATGCCCGTCCACGACGAAACCCGTGTCCTGCCTTACACCGCCGACCAGATGTATGCCCTCGTGGCGGACGTGGAAAGCTATCCTAAGTTCCTGCCCTGGACCGCCGCCGCGCGTCTGCGGTCGGAAAGTGACGAAGGCGATCATACCGTCCTGCTGGCCGATCTTGTCGTGTCATTCAGGGTGTTCCGCGAAACCTTTGGCAGCCGCGTCACGCTGTGGCCGAAAAAAAGACAGATCGACACGGAATACATCGACGGCCCGTTCAAGCATCTGAACAGCCGCTGGACGTTCCAGGACGTCGATGGTGGTTGCCAGGTCCATTTTCACGTGGATTTCGAGTTCAGGAACCGCATCCTGCAAGGGGCCGCCGGCATTTTCTTCAATCAGGCGATGCAGACGATCGTGAGGGCGTTCGAGCGGCGCGCGGCGACAATGTATGGGGCAGGGGCCGCTTGACGCGCTATCCGGTCGGTCAGGCAAAGGCTCCCCGAGGCGCGCGCGTTTGTTGTGGAAATTGCCTACGGCATACGCGGAAATTGCGCGACGCCGGCCATCAGCAGCGCCAGTGCATGATCGACAGTTGCTGCACGGACTTCGCTGCGGCCGATGGCCCCGAACTCCACCGTTTCGGCATGGACGCCATCGCCGGTCGCCACGCCGAAACAGACGCGGCCTTCGGGCTTGTGCTCTGACCCGCCGGGGCCGGCGATTCCCGTGACCGACACTGCAATCTGCGCGTCCGATCGGTCGAACGCGCCCTGCGCCATTTCGCGCGCAACCTCTTCCGACACCGCGCCAAAATCGTCGAGCGTATCCGACAGCACGCCCAGCATCTGCATCTTGGCGGCATTGGTGTAGGTCACGAAGCCCCGGTCGAAGACGGCAGAGCTGCCGGCAATTTCCGTCAGCGCGCCCGCGATCAGCCCGCCGGTGCAGCTTTCGGCCAGGGCGATCATGACGCCGCGATCTTTTGCAAGATCAAGCAGTTCTGCCGCGTTGTTCATTGCAGGATGACCCCGTGATAGAGGCCTGCAAGGATCACGACGCCCATGGCGGCAAAGACGCCGGCAATCACGTCGTCCAGCATCACGCCCAAAGGGTCGCCGCGCCGGTCGGCCCAGCCCACAGGGCCCCACTTCTTGATGTCGAACAGGCGAAACAGGGCGAATGCCGCGATCCAACCGGGCCAGAGCGCGGTATAGGACGCGCCCGCATCCGCCGCGCCGATGGCCAGTGGCCAAAGTGCGACCCATTGGCCGACGACCTCGTCCACCACGATCTCTGACGGATCCTCTACCCCGCTGGCGCGGGTTTCGACAGCGGTCGCCCACCAACCGACTCCGAACAGCGCGACGCTGGCCGCGATCAGCAGGACCGGCCCGCCCAGCACCATCAGCAGCAGGCCGACCGGCAGTGCCGCCAACGATCCCCATGTGCCGGGGGCCGGCCGCAGATGGCCGACGTAGAAAAAGGTCGCGATCAGGCGTGTCATGTCTTTACCACCGATGCGGTGGCGAGGGCGGCAATGCCTTCCTCGCGACCCGTGAATCCCAGGCGTTCCGATGTCGTAGCCTTGACGCTGATGCGCCCCGACTCCAGTCCCATGATCGCGGCCATCGCCGCGCGCATCGCAGCCTGATGCGGCCCGATCTTGGGATATTCGCAGACCAGCGTGCAGTCGACGTTCGAGATGATGTAACCCATGTCCGCCGCCAGAGACACGGCATGGCGCAGAAAGATGTGACTGTCCGCGCCTTTCCACTGCGGGTCGGACGGCGGGAAATGCACGCCGATGTCGCCCTGTGCCAGCGCGCCGTAGATCGCATCCGTGACCGCGTGCATGCCGACGTCCGCATCCGAATGGCCTTGCAAGCCACGCCCATGCGGCACCTTCACGCCGCACAGCATCACGTGGTCGCCCGGCCCGAACCTGTGCACGTCATAGCCATTGCCCAGCCTGATATCCATGCGCCCCCCCAGCAGCCGCTCCGCCCGCGCAAAGTCCTCGGCGTGGGTGATCTTGAGGTTGTCTTCATCGCCTGCAACGATACGAACGTCCAGCCCCGCCGCCCGCGCGACAGCGACGTCGTCGGCGGCGGGCAGGGTATGTGCCGCGTGCGCTGCGCGGATCGCGTCTGTGTGAAAGCCCTGCGGGGTCTGGGCGCGAAACAAGCCTTCGCGGTCCTGCATGCCCGTCACATGGGTTCCGCCGCGCCAAAGCGCGTCGGTCACGGCGACCGCGGGGGCGGCACCGACAGCGTGATCCAGCGCCGCGCAGACCAGGTCGATGATGGCCGCGCTGACCAGCGGGCGCGCCGCGTCGTGGATCAATACGCGGTCCGCCGTCACGGCGCGCAGCCCGGCCATCACCGACTCCTGCCGCGTCGGACCGCCGGTCACGACGGTCACGCTGGGATCGGTCCAGCGCGGAAGGTCGTCCGCGTGCAGAACAAGCACGATCTGATCGACGGCGGAGTGGCGTGCAAAGGCCTCGACCGTGCGCAGCAGCACCGGCTGCCCCCCAAGGTTACGCCATTGCTTCGGCACGTCGCCCCCCACACGCACACCGCGTCCGGCAGCGACGATCAGGGCGGCAGTGGTGGGCATGGAAAACTCCTTGTCGCGACGCGCATTGCTGAGACCTGATTATCGACCCACCAAACGCTAGGCAATCGCCGGTGTGTCGCCCAATTATTAGGCAGACACGCAGGAATTGCAGGCTGACGTGGCAGTGTGCGTTGTCAGCGGGCACAACACGGTCTAGGTCGATTGGCAGACGCACAGCCTTTAGGCAAAAGATGAATTTGACGGCACAAACCCGGTTTCTTCCGACGCCACTCGTGGCGCTCGCCCCGCTCGCGGGCATCACGGACCTGCCGTTTCGCCAGCTGGTCGCCAGCTTCGGCGCGGGTTGGGTGGTGTCCGAGATGGTCGCCTCCAAGGAAATGGTGCAGGCCAAACCTTCGGTGCGTGATCGGGCGGAACTGGGCTATGACCAGCAGGCGACCGCCGTGCAGATCGCTGGGCGCGATGCCTATTGGATGGCAGAGGCTGCGCGCATGGTCGCGGCCAACGGGGCCGCCGTGATCGACATCAACATGGGTTGCCCCGCCAAGAAGGTGACGGGCGGTCTGTCGGGATCGGCCCTGTTGCGCACGCCCGACCACGCCCTGCGCCTGATCGAGGCAGTGGTGAACGCCGTCGACATTCCCGTCACGCTCAAGACCCGCCTGGGCTGGGACGATACGTCATTGAACGCGGCCGATGTCGCGCGCCGGGCCGAGGGGGCGGGCATCGCGCTTGTCACCATCCACGGGCGCACGCGCTGCCAGTTCTACAAGGGGTCTGCCGACTGGGCCGCGATCCGGACGATCCGCGACGCGGTGACGATTCCGGTGATCGCCAATGGCGATATCACCGGGGCTCGCACCGCGCGTGCCGCGCTGGCCCAGTCGGCAGCAGACGGCGTGATGATCGGTCGCGCAGCGCAGGGTCAACCCTGGCTACTGGCACAGATCAGCGCCGCGCTTTATGGCACGCCTGCGCCGCGAGTGCCGCAGGGCCGTGCATTTTCAGACATGGTATCAGGTCATTATGAGGCAATGTTAATGTTTTACGGCCGCGACCTCGGTCTGCGGGTCGCGCGCAAGCACCTGGGCTGGTACATGGACACCGCTGGCACGTCCGCTGCGTTGCGCAGCGCCGTGCTGACTGCGACTGATCCCGCCCACGTCCTGGCCCTTTTGCCGGATGCATTGGCTCCCGACGCGCGGGTCGCCGCATGATCGCCGACGAAGCCCTCTGGTCGTCGCTTCCCGTCCCGGCACTTCTGCTCTGCGAGGATGACAGGATCCTGCAGTCGAACCCGGCGGCGGAAAGCTTCCTGAACCTTTCGGCCAAATCGCTGGTCGGCGAGGTTGTGTGGGAAAAGGTTCTGATCGACGCCCCGCTGGAAATTCCCTTCGAACGGGCACGTGAGCAGCGGACCTCCTTGTTCATCAACGACGTCGATGTCGGATCGGGAATGCGGGCGCCACAGCACTGCAACATCCAGTTTGCGCCTTTGCAGGGCAGGGACCGCGTCACGATCATGATGATCAGCCCGCAACAGATCGTCAGCCGCCTGAACCAGAACGCCATGTCCGGCAAGGCCGCCCGGTCCGCCATCGGCATGGCCGAAATGCTGGCGCATGAGATCAAGAACCCGCTGGCCGGCATCACCGGGGCAGCACAACTGCTGTCGATGGGCCTGGAACCGCAGGACCAGGAGCTGACCGACCTCATCGTCGCAGAATCGCGCCGTATCGTGAAATTGCTGGAACAGGTCGAACAGTTCGGTAACCTGCGTCCTCCCCTGCGCAAATCGATCAATATCCACGATACGCTGGACCGCGCACGGCAGTCGGCCTCGGTCGGATTTGGGGCGCACATGATGTTCCTGACCGACTACGACCCCTCCTTGCCCCCGGCGTTGGCCGACGCGGACCAGTTGCAGCAGGTGTTCCAGAACTTGTTGAAGAACGCGGCAGAGGCTGGCGGCCCGGGCGGCACGATAAAACTGCGGACCTTCTACGACGCCTCATTGCGGGTCCTGCAGGCTGACGGCACCCACGCCCGTCTGCCGCTTCAGATCGAGGTCATCGACGATGGCCCCGGCCTGCCGCCTGACATCGCCGCCGACATCTTCGAGCCTTTCGTGTCAGGGCGCGAAAATGGGACCGGCCTTGGCCTGGCACTGGTCAGCAAGCTGATGCACGACGGGGGCGGCTGGATCACGGTCGATTCCGTGCCGGGCCGCACCGTATTTCGCCTGTCCCTGCCGCTGGCGGACACCCCTGACGACGGAGAAGAATGATGGATGGAACGGTTCTGGTCGCGGACGACGACCGCACGATCCGCACGGTGTTGACGCAGGCCCTGACGCGCGCGGGCTGCAAGGTCCATGCGACGTCCAGCCTGATCACGCTGATGCGCTGGGTGGACGAGGGCAAGGGCGATCTCGTGATCTCAGACGTCATCATGCCCGACGGCAACGGGCTGGAGCAGTTGCCCTTGATCGCCAAGGCCCGGCCCGGCCTGCCGGTTATCGTGATCTCTGCGCAGAACACCATCATGACGGCGATTCAAGCGGCCGAGGCGGACGCCTACGATTACCTGCCCAAGCCTTTCGATCTGCCCGACCTGATGAAGCGCGCCGCCCGCGCGCTGGAAGTCAAGCGTCACGCCGGTCCGCCGCGCACGCCGAAAGAGCGTTCCGACACCGGGTCGGACCTGCCGCTAGTCGGACGCACGCCGGCGATGCAGACGCTGTATCGCCTTGTGGCGCGGGTGATGAACACTGCGCTGCCGGTCCTCATTACCGGTGAATCCGGCACCGGCAAGTCGCTGATCGCGCGCGCCGTGCATGACTTCTCGGACCGCCGGTCGCTGCCCTTCGTCACTGCATCTGCCGCCGATCTGGATAGCATTGACGGTCCCGGTGCGATCCTGAACCGGGTCAAGGGTGGCACGATCTTGTTTGACGAGGTCGGCGATCTGGACGCCACCGCACAGGCCCGGATCGTCCGGCTGCTTGACACGCTGGGCGACAACGCGCCGCGTATCATGGCCACCTCTCAAGGCAACCTCGGGGCCTTGATGGAGGGAGGGACGTTCCGCGACGACCTGTTCTATCGTCTGTCCGGCGTCACCATCGCGGTGCCCGCTCTGCGCGAACGTGTCGATGACATCCCGCTTCTGGCCGAACATTTCCTTTCCGCCGCCGAGCGTGACGGTGCCGCTTTGCGACGGATGTCGCCCGGTGCGATGGACATGATCCGCGCCTACAGTTGGCCCGGCAACGTGCGACAGCTTGAAAACACCGTCCGCCGTCTCGTTTTCACCGCCGCCGCCGACGAGATCACGCGCGGCGAGGTGGACGGTGTGCTGGGCAACCAACCCGCGATGGAACCGCTGCGGGGCGGGGCCGAGGGCGAGAAGCTGTCGGTCTCGGTCGCGCGTCATCTGCAACGCTATTTCGATCTGCACGGCGGCACGCTGCCGGCACCCGGCCTGTACAATCGCATCCTGCGCGAGGTGGAGGCACCGCTGATCGAAATCGCCCTCGACGCGACGGGCGGCAACCAAGCGAAATGCGCCGATCTGCTGGGAATCAATCGCAATACGCTCAGAAAGAAGATCACCGACCTCGATATTCGCGTGACACGGCGCCGCAAATTGATGTAAAACCGCAACATAAACGTGGCCCCGGGGAAACAATCCCCCGGCAGGACCACATAATATGGCGGTAACGGCGGGGTCAGACCTGCCACGGTGACAGGGCGAAACGCGTGCAGCGGTCCCTATTGGGTTTGGATTTCCAGCGGCTTGCCCGGTGGCGGCGACAGCGTGCCGTTCAGAATGCCATGACCGTTGGTCTGGTGGTTCTCGGCCCTGTGCTGACGTTCCTGACCTTCTTCATTCTGGGTGGGCCGCTGGATCGCGGGTCGGCGTCGCCTTTGCTGCGGCTGATCCTGCTGGCCGACCTCGTCTATGTCATCATGATCGCGGGCCTTGTGATCCGGCGCGTCACATCGATGATCGTGGCGCGGCGCAACAAGTCCGCAGGATCACGCCTGCACCTGCGCCTGACCGGTGTCTTCGTGGCCCTCGCGCTGATCCCGACTGTTCTGGTCGCTGTTTTTGCCGTCCTGTCGATCAATCTGGGGTTCGAGGGCTGGTTTTCCGAGAGGGTGCAGAACGTCCTTGGCACATCGCTGACCACGGCGCAGGCCTACGACGGGCAGGAGCGATCGGAATTGTTGCGCGATGGCAATGCCTTGGCGGGTTATCTTAATACGGAACGTCAGGTCAACTTCTTCATGGATGACGGCGATGTGCGGCAGGCCATTGCCGCCGTGCAGAACCAGCTTGATCGCGGCCTGACCGAAGTTTTCTTCATCGACGGTGCTGGCGAGATCAAGGCGCGGGGCGGGCGGTCCTACGATTTCAATTACGAGCGACCCACACCCGAGGATTTCGCGGCCGCCGATGCGACCGGCAACCGCGTCATCGAGGACGGCGGCAACAACGAATTCCGCGCCCTGATCGCGATGGACTCCTTTCAGGACCGCTACCTCTACGTGACCCGCGCCGTCGATGGCCAGATCCTGTCGCTGCTCGACGACACAGAAGCGACGGTGGCACTATATGAGCAATTGGAACGCGACCGGGGGCAACTCCTGTTCCAGTTCGGGTTTCTTTACCTCGGTTTCGCCGTCATCCTGATCCTCGCTGCGACCTGGCTGGGCTTGCAGTTCGCCGAACGCCTGTCGCGTCCCGTCGGGCGACTGGTCACCGCGTCCCAGCGGGTCGGTGCGGGCGACCTTGACGTGCGGGTGATCGAGGATGACGGCGACGACGAGATCAGTCAGCTGGGTCACTATTTCAACCAGATGACCAGCCGTCTGAAGGGTCAGCGGGACGATCTGATGGACAGCAACCGATTGTTCGATTCGGTACTCAGTTCCGTGACCTCCGGTGTCGTCGGGCTGGACGCCGACGGCCGGGTCGCCTTCCTCAACCCGTCGGCCATGCGGCTCCTGGGGGTGGTGCAGGGCGAGGCTGCGGCAACCGCGCTGTCGGTGGCGGTGCCGGAATTCGGCCCGCTGTTCGACCGGTTGCGACGTGAAAACCGCGCCGTTGTGCAGGAGCAGATCAACCTCGTCCGCGACGGCTCTCAGGAAAGTCTGCTGGTGCGGATGGCGCTGCGCAACGGACCCGAAGGCTCATTGGACGGCTATGTCGTGGCCTTTGATGACGTGACAGATCTTGTCAGCGCGCAGCGGATGGCGGCCTGGGGCGACGTTGCCCGCCGCATCGCGCATGAGATCAAGAACCCGCTGACGCCGATCCAGTTGTCGGCCGAGCGCATCAAGCGCAAGTTTTCCGCCGAGGTGTCGGACAGCGTCAAGCTGGACCAGATGACCGACGTGATCGTGCGTCAGACCAACGATTTGCGCCGCATCGTCGACGAGTTCTCCAAGTTCGCGCGCATGCCCGAACCGGAGCTTGCACACAGCGATCTGTCGCGGTTGATCCGTGATGCGGTGACGCTGCAAGAGGCCGGGCAACCGGATGTCGTGATCCGTCTTGACTTGCCGTCAGAGCCTGTCCTGACCGATCTGGACGACACCATGATCGGGCAGGCGCTGAACAATCTGATCAAGAACGCCGGCGAAGCGATTGAAACCCTTCAGGATCGCGATGGCGCTGATTCCGTCGCCCCCGAAATCCGGTTGGCGCTGACCGTTGCGCCTCTGCAAGCCCGTATCACCATTTCCGACAATGGGATCGGCCTGCCGGAAGATCGCGCGCGCCTGTTTGAACCCTACGTGACGACGCGCGACAAGGGCACCGGTCTTGGCTTGCCGATCGTGCGCAAGATCATCGAAGAGCATGGCGGCACCCTGTCCCTGACGGATGCCGTCCCCTTTGACGACACGGGCCGCCGCGGTGCCTGTGCCGTCATCCTGTTGCCGCTGTCGCCCGCGGGCGTTGCGGCCAATAAAATTCCAGCATGAGGTTATGACATGAGCGACATCCTGATCACCGACGACGAACGCGACATCCGCGAACTGATCGGCGACATCCTGCAGGACGAGGGGTTCGAGACGCGTCTTGCCGCCAACTCCGAGCAGTGCATGACCGCCATCGCCAAGCAGAAACCGGCGCTGATGATCCTCGACATCTGGCTCAAGGACAGCGCGATGGACGGGATCGACATCCTCAAGTCCGTTAAGCGCGATCACCCGGAAATTCCGATCGTCATCATCTCGGGCCACGGCAACATCGAGATCGCGGTCGCCGCGATCAAGCAGGGGGCCTATGATTTCATCGAGAAGCCTTTCAACATCGACCAGTTGATGGTCGTGATCCGCCGTGCGATGGAAACCAGCCGCCTGCGCCGCGAGAACGTGGAGCTGAAACGTGGCGATGCTGCCCCGGCAGAGATGCTGGGCGAAAGTGCCGCGTTTCGCGCGCTGAAATCGCAGCTCGACAAGGTCACCAAGTCGAATGGCCGGGTGATGCTGACCGGACCGGCGGGGTCCGGCAAGGAAATTGCAGCCCGCTATATCCACGCGAACTCAGCCCGCTCGGGTGCGCCCTTCGTGACCGTCAGTTCCGCCAGCGTGACCCCCGACCGGATGGAAGAGGTGTTGTTCGGCCGCGAGACACCGGGCCGCGGTGTCGAGAAAGGCTTGCTGGAACAGGCGCATGGCGGCGTCATCTATCTGGACGAAGTCGCCGACATGCCTCTTGGCACCCAGACCAAGATGCTGCGTGTACTGGTCGATCAGGCGTTCCAGCGCGTGGGCGGGACTGAAAAGGTGCAGGTCGACCTGCGGTTCGTGTCCTCAACCAACCGCGATCTGGCAGCCGAGATTGAGGCAGGCCGCTTTCGGCAGGAACTCTTCCACCGTCTGAACGTGGTCCCGGTCCCGGTCCCCAGTCTGGAGGAACGGCGCGAGGATATTCCGGTGCTGGCCGAGCATTTCATCGCCATGTTGAACCGCACGCAGGGCTTGCCGCTGCGCGCCCTGGCCGAAGATGCGCGCGCGCTGTTGCAGACGATGCTGTGGCCGGGCAATGTGCGCCAGCTGAAGAACGTCGTGGAACGCGTTCTGATCCTTGGAGATTCCCATGATCCGATCAGTGCTCGCGAATTGCCGTCCGCGGTGGAGGCACCGGCGGGCGATGGTCGCATCGTGTTGTCCGGCGGGCTGGCGACGTTGCCGCTGCGCGAGGCGCGGGAATTGTTCGAGCGCGAGTATCTGCTGACCCAGATCAACCGCTTTGGCGGCAACATCAGCCGGACCGCATCCTTTGTCGGCATGGAACGCAGCGCCCTGCACCGCAAGCTGAAATCCTTGGGTGTCGCAACCGCCAACAAGGCCGGCGCGCGCATCGCCTACGTCGAGGAAGACAGCTGAATTGACGCCCCCGCAAGGCTCTGTCACGAGGGACATGATTTCAAGGGAATGGGCGCATGAAGGTCATCATCTGTGGGGCGGGTCAGGTCGGCTGGCAGATCGCGCGGCATCTGGCAGGCGAACGCAACGATGTCACGGTCGTCGACAACAATCCCGAACTGGTGCGCCGGGCGACCGATACGCTGGATGTCCAGGGCATTTCCGGCTTTGCCAGTTATCCCGACATCCTTGAACGGGCGGGCGCGCGGGACGCCGACATGATCATCGCCGCGACCCATTCGGACGAGGTGAACATGGTCACCTGCCAGGTCGCCCACTCCGTCTTCGGCATCAGGCGCAAGATCGCGCGGCTGCGGGCGCAAAGCTACCTCGACGCGATCTATTCCGACCTTTACCGCCGCGATCACCTGCCCATCGACGTCGTGATCAGTCCCGAACGCGAGGTGGCCGAGGCTGCGCTGCAGCGGCTTGCGTCCCCGACGGCCTTCGACACGGAAAGCTTTCTGGACGGGCAGGGCACGTTGATGGGTATCACGCTGGAGGCCGATTGCCCCGTCATCAACACGCCGCTGCGCCAGTTGACCGACCTCTTTTCCACCCTCCGGGCGGTCGTCGTCGGTGTGCGCCGTGACGGTGCGCTTTTCGTGCCGACGGCCAAGGACCAGCTTTTCGCCGGCGACGACGCCTATGTCTTCGTCCACACCGACGACATGAACCGCACGCTCGAGATCTTCGGCAAGACCCAGACCAAGCAGGAACGCATCGTCATCATCGGTGGCGGCAACGTCGGCCGCGCGGTGGCGCTGGCGCTGGAAGGCCGGACCGAACGCCTGCGGGTCCGCATGATCGAAAAGTCCCGCGATGTGGCCGAGGCTGCGGCCGATGCTCTTGACCGGACCATCGTGCTGAACGGTGACGGGCTCGATTCCGCCTTGCTGGAGGAGGCGGGCATCGCCTCGGCCGATGCGGTTCTGGCGGTGACCGACGACGACAAGACCAATCTTCTCGCTTCGGTCCGCGCCAAGGAAATGGGCTGCCGCATGGCGATCTGCCTCGTGAACGATCCGACGCTGGTGCCGCTGATGGCACCGCTTGATATCGACGCCTACATCAATCCGCGATCGACCACCGTGTCGTCGATCCTGCGCCACGTCCGCCACGGCCGGGTGCGCGGCGTCTATTCCATCGGCGACGCAGAGGCGGAAATGCTGGAGGCGCAGGTCCTTGGCACATCCCCGATTGCCGGGCAAAAGATCCGCGATGTGGCCTTTCCCGAAGGTGCTCTCGTCGGTGGCATTCGCAAGCCGTCCGGTATCGTGAAACCGACGGGTGAAACCCGGATCGAGGAGGGCGACATCGTCGTCATCTTCGCCATGTCCAGCGACGTGCCAGAGGTCGAACGCCTGTTGCAGGTGTCGATCGACTTCTTCTGATGGACCGTTACTGATGGACCGTCTGAAATCCCTGCCGTTCTTCGTGCTTCTGATGGGAGTCGGCGCGCTGGCGATGCTGCTGCCGGCCCTGCACGCCTGGGTGTTGCGGGATTTCGTGTCGATGCGGGCGTTCTTCTACGGCGCCGTGCTGTTCCTGAGCCTGACGGTGCTGATCGCGCTGGCGACGACGGGCCGGCACCCCCGGTCCGCCGCGCGAAGCCAGTTGCTGACGCTATTTCTGGCCTTCAGCCTGCTGCCCGTCATGTTTGCCGTGCCCTTTCAGGAGGCCGGGCGCAACCTGACCTTCTTCGACAGCTGGTTCGAGATGGTCAGCAGTTTCACCACGACAGGTGCCACGCTTTACGAGAATGCGGGCCGCTTGCAGCCGACGCTGCACCTGTGGCGGTCCACGGTCGGCTGGCTTGGAGGCCTTCTGGTCTGGATCATGGCCGTTGCGGTCTTTGCGCCGATGAACCTTGGCGGGTTCGAGGTGCGCGCCGCAGGCGGCAGCGCGCATGTCACCACAGGCAGCTACAGCCAGATCGGCAAGTCCGCGCAGGTGCAGGATCGCCTGTTCCGTCACGCGCAGACGCTGGTGCCGATTTATTCGGCGCTGACCTTCGTGCTCTGGATTCTGCTGATCCTGACGGGAGAGGCTCCCTATATCGCGCTGTGTCACGCGATGGCGGTCCTGTCAACGTCCGGCATTTCGCCAATCGGCGGGCTTTACTACGCGGCCTCGGGGTTCTGGGGAGAGTTGGTGATCATGGGCTTTTTCGTGTTCGCCCTGTCACGCCTGACCTTTTCGCGCGGCATGTTCGGCGACAGCGACGCACGCTTGCTGCGCGATCCGGAAATCCGCCTGGCCATGGCGCTGGTCTGCGGGACGACCCTGTTGCTGTTCACCCGCCACTACTTCGGCAGTATCGAGGAAGGCACGCAGTCGACGTTCTCGGGCCTCATTGCGTCGCTGTGGGGCAGCATCTTTACGGTCACGTCCTTCCTGACGACGACGGGTTTCGAATCGTACGCCTGGGAGGGTGCGGCGCGCTGGTCGGGGCTCGAGACTCCGGGCCTATTCCTGGTCGGCCTGTCCCTGATCGGAGGCGGGGTCGCCACCACCGCCGGTGGCGTGAAGCTGCTGCGCGTCTACGCGCTTGCACGGCATTCGGAACGCGAGATGGAGCGTCTGCTGCACCCGTCCTCGGTCGGGGGCGGTGGGCGCGAGGCACGCATGATCCGCCGACAGGGGGCTTATATTTCCTGGATATTCTTCATGCTTTTCGCGCTTTCAATCGCAGCGACCATGATCCTGGTGTCACTGACAGGCGTGCAGTTCGAAACCACGATGGTCCTGACCGTGGCATCGCTGTCGAATACCGGGCCACTTGCCGTCGTGGCCGCCGAGACGCCGATCAGCTTCAGCGGACTGCCCAATCCAGCGAAACTGATCCTGGCCGCGGCGATGGTGCTTGGACGGCTCGAGACTCTGGCGATCGTGGCCTTGTTCAATCCCGAAATCTGGCGCAAGTAGGGTCCATTCTTTTTGGGGTGGAACATCAGGTTCCGCCACGACATAATCATGCGTAATCAGGCCGGTCCGCGGCTGCAAGAATAACAGGGTGAAGATCATGGCGTCCGACAAGGCCAATCTGCAAGATGCGTTTCTGAACCATGTCCGCAAGACGAAGGTTCCTGTCACCATCTTCCTCGTGAACGGGGTCAAGCTGCAGGGCGTCATCACTTGGTTCGACAGCTTCTGCGTGCTGCTGCGTCGCGACGGCCAGTCACAGCTGGTCTACAAGTCGGCGATCTCGACGATCATGCCGGCACAGCCGATCAGCCTTTACGAAGGCGAGGAATAATTTGTTCGAACGCGACCGGCCCATCACGCGGGCCATTGTCCTGCATCCCGATCTGAAGTCCGACCGCGACCGCAGGGATGCCGAACCCGCTTTTGAGGAAGCGATCTCGCTGGCGGCAGCACTTCCCGATCTGACGGTCGTGGGGGCTGAAATCGTGCGCCTGCCCAAGCTTCATCCCGGCATGCTGTTCGGCAAGGGCAAGATCGCGGAACTGAAAGAGCGCATCAAGGCAGAGGAAGCCGAGCTGGTGCTGGTGGACGGCCATGTGACGCCGGTCCAGCAGCGCAACCTGGAGAAGGAATGGGGCGTCAAGCTGCTGGACCGGACAGGGTTGATCCTCGAAATCTTCTCGGACCGCGCCCGCACCGCCGAGGGCGTCCTGCAGGTCGAGATGGCGGCGCTGTCCTATCAGCGCACGCGCCTTGTGCGGGCCTGGACGCACCTTGAACGGCAGCGGGGTGGCCTTGGATTCGTTGGCGGCCCCGGCGAGACGCAGCAGGAGGCGGACCGCCGCGCCATCGACCTGCAACTGCAAAGCCTGAAAGCGCAGCTGGGGAAGGTGGTCAAGACCCGTGCCCTGCACCGTGCCGCCCGCGCCAAGGTGCCCTATCCGATCGTGGCACTGGTGGGCTACACCAACGCTGGCAAGTCCACGCTGTTCAACCGCCTGACCGGAGCAGAGGTGTTTGCCAAGGACATGCTGTTCGCCACGCTGGACCCCACCATGCGCCAGATCGACCTGCCACAAGGCGACAAGATCATCATGTCGGACACGGTCGGCTTCATCTCTGACCTGCCGACAGAGCTTGTCGCGGCGTTCCGCGCCACGCTGGAAGAGGTGCTGGACGCCGATCTGATCGTGCATGTCCGCGACATCAGCCACTCGCAAAGCCAGGAGCAGTCCGAGGATGTCATGGCCATTCTTGCGACGCTCGGGGTCTCGGACACGGCCCCTCTGCTCGAGGTCTGGAACAAGGTCGATCGCCTGTCGCCGGACGCGCGCGAGGCGATGATGACCCAATCCGCCCGCACCGACGGAATCTTCGCGACCTCCGCCATCACGGGCGAGGGGACCGACGCGCTGCTGGATGCGATCACGGAAAAGACCAAGGACCCGCGCACCGCAGAGGTTCTGACGCTGGGATTCGATGCCGGTCGGGCAAGGGCCTGGCTATTCGATTCGGGCGTCGTGACGTCGGAAGTCCAGACCGATGACGGCTACAGGATCGAGGTCTTCTGGTCCGCGATTCAGAAGGAACGGTTCAACAGACGGCCGGACTGATCCGTCCTCCGAAGTCCCCAAGCGGCATCTCCCCTGCCTCCGACACCTCTGCGCGCCATACCATGATGCGCGCCCGACCTGCCTGCTTG
Organism: Loktanella sp. DJP18; assembly: GCF_049310965.1. Taxonomy (NCBI): domain Bacteria; kingdom Pseudomonadati; phylum Pseudomonadota; class Alphaproteobacteria; order Rhodobacterales; family Roseobacteraceae; genus Loktanella; species Loktanella sp. DJP18. Next base: position 18,915 of record NZ_JBMERN010000030.1, read on the forward strand.
GCGCGGTACAGCGCATGGTCGGCCCGGTGCATCGTCTGTTCCAGGGTATCGCCGGGCCGGGCTTGTGCAACCCCGACAGAGAGCGTCACTTGCAAAGGTGCCGCCACAGCGTCGCTGTGATCGACATGGATTGTCGCGCAGATGTGCGCGCCAAGAGCCGGAATGTCGTCCGGCGCGCAATCGACATGCAATCCGAACTCCTCACCACCAATGCGGGCCACGATGTCTGCCTCTGGGGTGACGGCGCGCAGTCTGTCGGCGATAGCCCGCAGGCACTGGTCGCCGACGGCATGGCCGAAGCTGTCGTTGATACGTTTAAAATGGTCTGCATCGACGAGAAGGATGAATCCTCGGTCCTGCGACGATAGCCGACGTGCCGCCTCTGCCACGAAGGCGCGCCGGTTCATGAGCCCCGTCAGCACATCCGTGCTGGCCATTGCGACCAGCTGCTTATGCAGCAGCCAAGACCGGTGGACGGCATAGAAGGTCAATCCGACGAACGGGGCGGCTGTGAAGAACGTCACCCAGAACCGCATCACGTGATCCATGTGAAGCTGTCCGGTCAACAGGAACTCGGCGGTGATCGACACGGTATGGATGACGGCGATGAAGCCGCAGAACTTCAGGAACGAATCCAGTCCGCCCTTCGGGGCGGTCGCACGGATCATGCGGGTCGCCAGTGTCTTGCTGGCCGTTACCATTGACGGTTCACGCGAAATTTCCATGACTCGCATTGCAGGACTATTGCAGAGGTCACGCGACCCTGTCCATCACCGAACGGGACCAGACGACAAGACGGGCCCGTCCACCGGCCTTTGCGGCATAAAGTGCCTCATCCGCGCGCGACAACGCGGCCTCGATCATCTCTTGCGGTTGGGTTTCGGCGGCGCCGACCGACAGCGTCAGCCGCAGGGGGTGACGTTCTTCGGGCAGGTTGACCAGGATCGCGCCGCACAACCGTCCGCCGATCCTCGCGATTTCCTCCATCGTGCAGAACGGCATGAAGGCACCGAATTCCTCGCCTCCGATACGGCCGATGGTATCCTCTGGGCGGCGCACGTCGTTCAGGCGTTTTGCGATGGCTTGCAGGCAGCGGTCGCCGACCGCATGGCCGTAGGTGTCGTTGATCCGCTTGAAATGATCCGCGTCGATGATCAGCACGAAGCCGGATTCCCCGTTCATCTGCGCCCGACCGGCCCGCGCGACGAAGGCCCGTCGATTGGGCAATCCCGTCAGCACGTCGGTCATCGCCAGTTCCGCAAGCTGGGATTGCATCCGGTCCATGTAGGTCACCAACGCGAAGGCGATCGTCGTGAACGGCAGCTGAACGACCGCCGCCGTCAGGGCAGAACCCGGCAGCGTCGACAGGCCATGTCGCAGCAGAAGGAGGTGAACGACGCAATACAGCGCGACGAAAGCCATGAGCACCGCAAGTGGTTTCAGGACGTGATCGCGTCGTTTTTCCAGCGCGAAGATGCGCATCAGCCGTTGAAAGATCGCGTGTTTCATCATGGGTCCGACAATGCCTCGAAACCCCTTTTGCAAAACTTAACGGTGTCCTCTCATTTATGGTGTTTTTGACAGGTTTTCCGGTTGCAGGATCATCGTGCCAAGTGCCGCGGCACGGGCCAGATCGGGATCGAGCGACATGGGAATGTATTCGCCCCGGCGCCACAACTCTCCCAGATTGTCGTAGTAGCGCGACAGGAAGTGGCCGGACTGGCCGGTGGCCGTCACGAAGACCGAGGAATCCGGGTCCGCAAAGTCGTAGACGCCGCGGTATCCCGCCGCGTGGACGTTCAGGAACGGGTCGGGGCCTGTTCCGATCGTCTGCCCACGCATCAGCGTGTTGTCGCCGCCGCTGGTCGATTGCCGGATGTTCACGAACCATTGCAGGATCGGCACCGTGCCAAGGGTCGGATGATCGTGCGTCGCCTGATGGGCGTCGCCCCAGCGCACGGTTTCGAGGTTCTGGCCCCATGTCTCGCCGATCCAGACCAGCGCATCGTCCAGCGCCAGGCGCGCGATATCGGTGCAAGTCTCGACTGGAGCGGACTGGATGACATCGCACCAGACCGCAGCGCCGTCCACATCGCGGAACACCCGTTCGACGAAGACCGGATCGACGTGGGTGAACTCGGTAGCCAGCGGCCCCAGCTCGTCGCGGATCAGCCGGTCCTGCAGGGCGCGCAGCCAGGCGGCATAGATCAGCGGTTCAGGCAGATGCTCGTTCATCTCTCCGTTCCAGTTTGCCAGCAGCGTCAACGCGATCTGGCGACGGCGTTCCGGGGTGCCGTCGGCGGCCGCTTCGCCGGTGAACCACAGATCGGCCCCCATCAGCGGCAGCAAGGCACGGGCGGTGAAGCTGACGGTATCCAACTGCGCCTCGATGAAGCTGTCGCGGGTATGCACCTGACGGCTTTGCATCAGGCGCCGCCAACGGCTGATGCGTTGGGTGTCGCCCCAATTGTAGGACACGTGGCCCGGAAACGGGCGTTCCACCGTCTTGTTGTTGGTATTGCCGACGATGCCGCCCTCGGGTTCAATGAATTCCGGGTTGTCGGCATAGGGCATGCGGCCCTGCCAGCGGTTTTCAGGCGCGTAACCGTAGGACGGCAGGCGGCCCTTGCTTTGGTGGTTTGGATCGCGGGCGGGAATGTGGCCGATGGTCTTCAGCGCGATGTCGGTCCGGTCGGCCAGAGTCAGGTTCTGCGCCGGTGCCACATAGGGTTCGGCGGCCGCGATCGCCTCTTCGATGGTGCGGGATTTCATCATCGCAATCGCGGCCGAGAGCGAGGGGTCGTCGCCGGTCAGCGCGGTCCACGACAGGCTGGTGACATGCCCCGGCGGCGTGACTGTGCCGAGGTTGAAGGTATCGCCCGGCAGGACCGGCCCGTTGTCGGTCCAGCGCAGGGTCAGGGTCCGCGCCGCGGTTCCCTTGATCGCGACGATGCTGTCCCGGGTCGCGAAGTCCTTCCAGCCGTCCGGTGTGCGGTACTGGTTGGGGTTGTCGGGGTTAACTTCTTCAATGTGGACGTCCTGATCGTCCACATAGGCTGTGGTGATGCCCCAGCCCAGATCCGCGCTGCGCCCCGACAGGATGACCGGGAGACCGGGGATCGTGCCGCCGATCACGCCGCCGGAGTCGAGTTCAAGGCGCGCCAGATACCACACGGTCGGCGCGGTGAGTTGCAGGTGCGGATCGCTGGCCAGCAGGGTTGACCCGGTTGCAGACCGGGTGATGCCGGCGGCCCATGCGTTCGACGCGCCGGCAAGGTTCGTCGGCTGCACCGGCGACAGCGGATCGCGCGGTCCGCTGGTATTGGCGGCATAGTGCGGCACGTCGCCGACGAGGGCGGAATATTCCGGCAGGGCCGCGATTCCCGACGTGGGATCGTCGGGCATGATGTCGGCCAGCCTCTCGGGCGATACCATGAGCGAGGTGCGGGCGCGCAGCACCTCGTCATTGGCCTGCCCGGACAGTTGCAGCGCCAGCAGCTTCAGGATCGCGATGCTGTCCGCCGGCTGCCAAGGGGCGATGGCGGCGTTGAAGATCCACATTTCGGGCGCACCACGGCCCCGCGACCCTGCGTTGATCTCGGCCAGCCAAGCGTTCACGCCGGCGGAATAGGCGTCCAGTGCGGTGGTGGTGGGGGCATCCTGTGCCGCGACCGACGACACCGCCAACCCGTAGAGATCGAGGCGGCGCATCAGGTTGTCGATCCGGAAGGTGCGTTCGCCGAAGAGTTCCGACAGCCTGCCCTGCACCGTGCGCCGCAGCATGGTCATCTGCCACAGGCGGTCCTGTGCATGGGCATAGCCGAGGGCGAAAAACACGTCCGCGTCCGTCTCACCGAAGATGTGGGGCACGTCCGCGTTGTCGCGCACGATCTCTACCGGGGCGGATATGCCCGAAACGGCATAGGTCCCGTCATAGTCGGGCAGGGATCGCGAGGCGAAATACCAGATCAGCACCACAGCAGCGAGGGCCAGCACAGACACTCCCGTCGCAAGTCGCAGCAACCATTTGAAAATCAGTGCCATCGGGCCTCCCGTCATCCGTGGACCCTTTTAGCGCGGCGGCCGTGCCGCCGCCACAGCACTTTGCCCGCGATCAGCCGAAGTTGACCCAAAGTGCGCCCAGACCGACCACCAGTTCGGTGGCAAAAAATTTCCATTTCAGGCTGCTGGTGCCGTCCAGGATCAGAGAGGTCGCGCGCCCGATCGCGGCCCCGGTCCAGGCAAAGCCGATCATGCCGTAGGCGATCGGCCCGCCGATCAGGATGGCACCGAGGCCGAGGCCGACGAAAAGCGCACCGGAGGCGGCACGTATCTCGCTTGGCCCCATGTTGCCGTCGCCCCGTTTCAGGTCGAGCATGTCCATTGTGTAGCGGGGGGCCAGCCAGCCGACGGCGCCGAGGCCGATGCTGGCGAGGGCGAAGATGTAGTTCAGGATGTCCATGATGCGCTCCGGCTTGGGATGTCGCGTGATGTAGCGGGCGCTGCGGGTTTGGCGAGCGTCGTTCCCCGGGGGCCAGCCCCCGGACCCCCGGGATCTTGCCGACCAGAAGAAGGGGGACGGCAGAAGAAAGGGGCGGCGCATGGCTGCACCGCCCCGGTCGGCTCGTGGCGCAGAGACCTAGAAGCCGGCCTTGATCATCTCGAAGGTTTCGGCCTGACGTTCACGCATCTCGTTGCTCATGGGAAGTTGGGCCAGCACCGGCACGTCGATCGGCTCCAACCCTGCGGCCTTCAACTGATCCTCGGTGATCTCCGACGTCAGGGCAGCCTTGTTCGCGGTACCGAAGCCGTTTTCCAGAAGAGGCAAGGCAGCAGCAGGGGCGAGGATGGCGTTGATGTAGTCGTAGGCCTTTTCCTCCTCGCCCTGACCGTCCTTTAGATTCACGTAGCCGCACAGCCAGAGCGAGGAGCCTTCGGTCGGGGTGCGCTGGAAGGCGATCGGGCGGCCTTCATCGACCATCGTGGGATAGGTCTCGTTCCAGGCCCAGCTGATCAGGATCTCGCCAGAGGCCATGAGCTGCGCCAGTTCCGCCGGATCGGTCCAGTAGGTGCGCAGGTTAGGGTGCACCTCGCGCAGCCAAGACGACGCAGCCTCGAACTGTTCGTCGGTGGCTTCGGTCCAGTTGTCGACGCCGGTGGCGAGGTAGGCCAGCGCATAGGCGTCGTCGACGTTGTCGGGCAGGGAGACGCGGCCCTGGTATTTCGGGTCCTTGAAGACCGCGAGCGACGCGACGTCTTCGGCTGGAACCTCGTCGGGGTTGTAGGCCACGCCGGTCGACCCGAAGTCGGTCGGGATGAAGTAGACGCCGTCCGTCGCGGCGACATCGGTGCCGGTCAGATTGCTGTCGAGGCTGTCGTAGGCCTCGATCTTGGTCGTATCCCATTCGTCGAGAATGCCGCTTTCGGTCCATTTCGTCACAGAGCCCGCACAGATGTGGGCGATGTCGGCCTGAAAGCCGGACCGGATCTTCTGGAACGCTTCTTCTTCATCCCCGAAGAACGAAAATGTCGGCACATCACCATGCTTTTCCAGATAGCCGGTATGATAGGCCGGTTCTTCGAACCCCGGATAGTCGAGGACCAGCAATCCGCCGTCCTGCGCCACGGCTGTCGTCGTCAACAAGGCAAGCGCCGTGCCACCCAAGAGTGTCAGTGTCTTCATCGTCATGGTCTCCTGTGAACAACATTCAGACTTGACGTTAGGGTGGCTGGAAACGGGGGGCAAGTCGCAAACGTGCCCCGCGGCACCGCGCGGCACCGTGGGCCGAATTTGCAGGCAGGTATGGCGGTTAGCGACTTGGCGCGCAGCACGATCCATGCCAGCATGACCGCGACACGTCTGGGAGGACGGATGACCCTTGCCTTGCCACGCCCCGGTTTGCGCAGCCTGTCCTGGCTGGCCGTCTTTGCGCTGATCCTCTGCGCCTGGGCGGTGATGTTCGCGATGGCGCGGATGACGGGCGTCGACGTGATCGGGCGGCCTGTCGGCATGAACATGATGCCGATGACGACCTTCGGCACCCTGTTTGCGATGTGGGCGATCATGATGGCGGCGATGATGCTGCCGACACTTGTGCCGACGCTTGCGACCTACGAGCGGCTGATGACCTCTGCTGACGGGACGCGCGCGGGATGGTTCGGGGTGCTGGTGGGCTATGGCCTTGCCTGGGTCGGGTTTGCGGCATTCATCGCGCTGGTGCAGGTGGGGCTGATGGCGCTTGGCTGGGTCGACGCGCTGGGGATCGCGACCTCTGGCTTCTTGACCGCTGCGCTCTTGATCGGCGTCGGGGCGTTCCAGTTCAGCCGGACCAAGGCCGTCTGTCACGGGCGGTGCCATGCGCCGATGACGTTCTTTCTGGGCCGCTGGCAAGCGGGATTTGCCGGCGGGCTGGACATGGGCCTGCGGCTGGGCGGCTACTGCGTCGTCTGCTGCTGGGGCTTCATGGCGCTGGGATTCGTCGGTGGCACGATGTCGTTGCTCTGGATGGGACTCGCCACCTTTTTCATGGTGTTCGAGAAGCTGCCGGACATCGGGCATCGCCTGATCCGTCCCGCCGGTGCCGTCCTGATCGCCGCCGGCCTTGTCACCGCCACCCTGACACTGTTCTGAAGGACCCCGCCATGCCTGACCCCTCTGCCGACCGCCTGCCGATCTCTCAGCGCATCGACAGCCGCTTGGCGAACCCGCGACGGCGCAAGATGCAGCCGACAGATTGGGCGATTAAAGGAGAATTGTTTCTCAACTGCTCCTGCACCGTGTTCTGTCCCTGCGTGGTCAGCCTTGGCGCGCATCCTCCGACCGAAGGCCATTGCCACGCCTGGATGGCCATCGCCATCGACGCCGGCCATTTCGAGGGGGAGGATCTGTCGGGTCTGAACGTCGGCCTGCTGGTCGATATCCCCGGACGCATGGCAGAGGGCAACTGGAAGGTCGCTGCCTATGTCGACGACCGGGCCAGTCAAAAGGCCTACAACGGCATCCTCAAGATATTCTCGGGGCAGGCGGGCGGCACGACGGGCCTGTTCACCATGCTCGTCAGTGAGATCATCGGGGCTGAACGCGAAAAGGTCGAGATCGTGCGCGACGGCACCCGCCGCGGCATCTATATCGGCCGCAAGATCCAGGGCGAGATCGAGACGCTGCCGGGCAAGGACGCGGACCACCCCGTCATGATCAGCAATTCGAGATACTGGATGGGGCCTGACATCGTGGCGGCGACCGGGCTGAAATCGAAGGTGCGCGATTATGGCCGGGTCTGGGACTTTGGCGGCAAGTCGGCCGAGATCTGCGCGATCGACTGGAAGGGACCCAAAGCGTGATCGACCGCGCCTACTGCCGCATCATGACCCGCTACAATGCCTGGCAGAACCGAAGTCTGTGGGATGTTCTAGAGACGCTTGACGCGGCTGACCTGACGGCTGACCGGGGGCTGCCCCAAGGGTCTGTGCTTGGGACGCTGAACCATCTCCTCTGGCTTGACCAGATGTGGCTGTCGCGGCTGTTCAGGGTCAAGGCACCGCAGGTGGCGCCGGATGCGACAGCGCAGTTGACGCCGACCCTTCCCGCATGGTGGGCAGAGCGGTTCCGTGCCGACGGCGCGCTGCGAATGTGGGCGGATACGCTGTCCTCACTCGATCTGCATGGCGAGATTTCTTTCTGGTCGCTGAGCCATCAGGGCGACGTGATCGTGCCGCGCAAGATCTGCGTCCTGCACATGTTCACGCAGCAGACCGACCTGCGGGCGCAGGTGCGTCTTGTGCTGGCGCAGGACGGTCACGCCCTGCCGCCGACGGCCCTGTTCCTGATGCCGGACGACTGACGACCACCCGCCCCGTAACCCCTTGGTGAGGCAGACCTGTCATGGCCACCCTCTCGCTTTCGCGCCGCGTGCGGCGCACCCCCTTCTCGGACGGCGTCGAAGCCGCCGGCGTGAAGGGATATACCGTCTACAACCGGATGTTGCTGGCCACGGTCTTTCGTTCGGTGGTCGAGGACTATCGCCACCTCAAGCAGGCGGTGCAGGTCTGGGACGTCGCCTGCGAACGTCAGATCGAGATTGGCGGGCCGAATGCCGCGCGCCTGATGCAGATGCTGACGCCGCGCGACCTGCGTGACATGCAGCCGGGGCAATGTTGCTACGTGCCCATCGTGGACGAGACGGGCGGCATGCTGAACGATCCCGTGGCACTGAAGTTGGCCGAGGATCGCTGGTGGATTTCCATTGCCGACAGCGACCTTCTGCTGTGGGTCAAGGGCATCGTCTTCGGCTTCCGCCTTGATGTGCTGGTGGATGAACCCGACGTGCATCCGCTGGCGGTGCAGGGGCCGAAGGCGGATAAACTGATGGCGCGTATTTTCGGAGACGGTGTGCGCGACCTGCGCTTCTTTCGCTTCGACTGGTTCGACTTTCAGGGAACGTCCATGGTCGTCGCCCGGTCGGGGTATTCCAAGCAGGGCGGTTTCGAGATCTACTGCAACGGCGCGGCCAACGGCATGCCCTTGTGGCACGCGCTGATGGAAGCCGGGGCAGATCTGGACGTCCATGCCGGCTGTCCCAACCTGATCGAGCGGATCGAGGGTGGCCTGCTGTCCTACGGCAACGACATGACGCGCGAGAACACGCCGCACGAAGCGGGGCTGGGCCGATTCTGTTCGACACGGACGGCGATCGGCTGCGTCGGCCGCGATGCCTTGCTGCGGGTGGCGCGCGAAGGGCCAGTCCAGCAGATCAGGCCCATCGCCATCGCGGGCGATTTCCCGCCGTGTGACCGTGCCTGGCCGCTGATGGCGGGCGAGTTGCGCGTGGGACAGGTGACATCGGCTGCGGCCTCGCCCGACTTTGACACCGGCGCCGCAATCGGCATGGTGCGCATGACGCATTGGAATGCGGGCACCGCGCTGACGGTGGTGACGCCAGACGGGCCGCGCACGGCGACCGTGCAGGACAGGTTCTGGACATAGCGCCCTTTGCACGGTGAGGGCCTCCGGCGGGAGTTTACGGGCCAGATGAATACGGATCACGCGACAAGGGAGAAAGTCATGTTCAACGCATTGATCGTCGAGAAGGACGCTGAGGGGCAGACCACCGCATCTGTCCAGAAGATCGGCATGGATCGCTTGCCGGCGGGCGAGGTGACGGTCACTGTCGAATATTCCACCGTGAACTACAAGGATGGCTTGTGCATCGGGCCGGGGGGTGGGCTGGTGCGCAGCTATCCACATGTTCCCGGGATCGATCTTGCCGGGACAGTCGAGGCATCCGACGACGACCGCTACGCCCCCGGCGACAAGGTCGTGCTGACCGGTTGGAGGGTGGGCGAAGCCCACTGGGGCGGTTACGCGCAGAAGGCGCGGGTCAAGGCGGACTGGCTGGTGCCATTGCCGGACGGATTGACCACGAGGGCCGCGATGGCCGTCGGTACGGCCGGTTTCACCGCGATGCTTGCCGTCATGGCGCTGGAGGATCACAGTATCAAGACGGGCCCGGTCCTTGTCACCGGTGCCTCTGGTGGTGTCGGGTCCGTCGCCACGGCGATCCTGGCCAATCTCGGCTACGGCGTCGCCGCCGTAACCGGGCGCCCCGAAGGGGCCGATTACCTGCGCGATCTGGGCGCGACCGAGATCATCGCCCGCGCGGACCTGGCCGAAACGGTAAAGAAGCCGCTGGAGGCGGAGCGCTGGGGAGGCTGCGTCGATGCGGTCGGCGGGGCCATGCTGGCGCGTGTGCTGGGGCAGATGGAATACGGTGCCTCGGTCGCGGCTGTCGGCCTTGCTGGGGGGGCGGGGTTGCCCGCCACCGTGATCCCGTTCCTGTTGCGGGGCGTGAACCTGCTGGGCATCGACAGCGTGTTGCAGCCCTATGACAACCGCCTGCGCGCCTGGGCGCGGATCGCCACCGACCTGCCACTGGACAGGCTCGACGCGATGACCACAGCCGCCACCCTGTCGGATCTGCCGCAACTGGGTGCCGACATCCTGAAAGGACAGGTGCGCGGGCGTGTCGTCGTGGACGTGAACGCCTGACAAATCTGTCACTTCGTCAAGACGTCCGCCTGCGATCCAGGCTGGAAGCGACACAAGAAATGTCGCAATTGGTTGCGCTTTGGCGTCATCCTGACGTTCGGCAGGTGGAAACTTGCTCGGTCTTGCCGTATGGTGCTTGAAATACATCAGTAAGGGGATGGTCCATGACAGACGCCGCAAGCGAGGGCATACCGCCACCGGACGGAGCCGCCGGCCTGATCGACACAGACTACATCATCGGCCAGGACAACGTCGAAGGCTCTGTCGGTCCCTTGGGCTTTGACATCCACAATCCGGTGTTCATGGTCTCGGCCTGTTCCGTTGTGGCTTTCGTCTTCTACACGCTGGCCTTGCCGGAACAGGCGGGCGCTGTGTTCTCGTGGCTCTTCTCCGCGGTCACCACGGGCTTTGACTGGTTCTTTCTGACCGCCGCCAACATCTTCGTTCTGTTCTGCCTGTTCCTGATCGTCTCGCCTCTGGGCAGCGTTCGGCTGGGCGGCAAGGCCGCGACGGCGGACTATAGCTATGTAGGCTGGTTCTCGATGCTGTTCGCGGCCGGCATGGGCATCGGCCTGATGTTCTATGGTGTGTCCGAACCGCTCACCCATTTTTCGACAGCACTGGGCGGCACCACCGTTGAAGGCGGTGTGCGCACAGACTGGGCCCCTCTGGGCGGTGCCGTGGGCGACGAGGCCGAGGCGATCCGGCTTGGCATGGCTGCAACGATCTTTCACTGGGGCCTTCACCCCTGGGCGATCTATGCCGTGGTGGGACTGGCACTGTCGCTCTTCAGCTACAACAAGGGTCTGCCGCTGACGCTGCGGTCGGCGTTCTATCCACTGCTGGGCGAACGTGTCTGGGGCTGGCCCGGGCATGTCATCGACATCCTCGCCGTCTTCGCCACGCTGTTCGGTCTTGCGACCTCTCTGGGCTTCGGGGCGGCACAGGCGAATGCCGGCCTGAACGAGGTGTTCGGCCTGCCCATCGGCAACACGACGGAAGTGCTGCTGATTTCGGGGATTACGGCGATCGCACTGATTTCGGTCCTGCGCGGCCTTGATGGCGGCGTCAAGATCCTGTCCGAGATCAACATGGGCCTTGCCTTTCTGCTGCTGGCCTTCGTGCTGCTGGTCGGCCCGACGCTTGCGATCCTCGACACCTTCGGATCGTCGCTGCTGGCCTATGCGGAATATCTGCCGCAACTCGCGAACCCGATTGGACGCGACGACACGAACTTCATGCAGGGCTGGACGTCGTTCTACTGGGCCTGGTGGATCAGCTGGTCGCCTTTCGTCGGCATGTTCATCGCCCGCGTCAGCCGGGGCCGGACCGTGCGCGAATTCCTGACCTGCGTGTTGCTGATCCCCAGCCTGGTCTGCGTGCTGTGGATGTCGGTCTTCGGCGGCATGGCAATCCAGCAGGTCGTGCAGGACGGCTACACCGCGGCGCAGGACGCAGAGTTGCCGCGACAGTTGTTCCTGATGCTGGACGGCCTGCCGCTGACCACGATCACATCGTTGATCGGTGTCGTGCTGGTCATCGTGTTCTTCGTGACATCGTCGGACTCGGGCTCGCTGGTCATCGACACGATCACGGCGGGCGGCAAGGTCGATGCGCCAGTGCCGCAACGGGTGTTCTGGTGCCTGTTCGAGGGGGCCGTGGCGATCGTGCTGCTGCTGTCCGTGGGCGGTCTGTCGTCGCTGCAATCGATGGTCATCTCGACCGGGTTGCCATTCACGCTGGTCCTGCTGGTCATGTGCTTTGCGATCTATCGCGGGTTGCAATCGGAACGCGCAATCCAGTGAAGGCGGCTGCGGGCGGCGTCAAAGCCGCCCGCATGGCAACCGGCGGCTTCGCCGTTCCGGTGGAAACGGACCCCCCTTTTTTGATGACCATCGACCTGTTGTGATGACTATTTCGAGCAGCGAAGTGTCGTTTCCGACGTGAGCGCGACCGGGAACGGTCATAGTCTTTCCGCGTCAAAACAAGAAAGTCAGCAACAGGGGGAAAAACGCAGATGGCGATCAAGCCGATCATTACAGACTTGCCGATCAAGGTCGCGCAACGCGGCTTCTACAAGGGGTTCAGCCTTGACGTGACACTGACGTCGAAGATCGCCATCGGTCTTCTTGTCGTCTGGGCAGTGGCCTTTCCGGATAACGCGGGCCGCGTGCTGGGCGAATTCAACAGCTTCATCCTGACGAACTTCGCGACCTGGTATGTCGCCGTGATGGCCTTCTTCGTCATCGTCTGCATCGTGCTGGCCGCCTGGCCCGCCGCCGGGCGGCTGCGTTTGGGCCTGCCGGGGGATCGCCCGGAGTTCGACAACTTTTCCTGGTTCTCGATGATGTTCGGCGCCGGCATCGGGGTCGGGATGCTGACCTGGGCGGTGGCAGAGCCTATCTATCATTTCAACACCAACCCTGACGTCATCATGGGGCAGGCCACCTCGGCCGGGGCCGACAACATGATGAACGCCTTCAAGTGGTCCTACCTGCACTGGGGCCTCACGGCGTGGTCGGCCTATGCCATCGCGGGATTGGGGCTTGCATTCTTTGCCTACCGCCGGTCGCTGCCGCTGACGATCCGGTCGTCGCTGACGCCGCTGTTCGGTGCGCGTCTGTCCGGGCGGCTGGGCCATGTCATCGACGCGGTCGCGGTCATCGCCACAATCCTCGGCGTGGCGCAGACGCTGGGCTTTGGCGTGAACCAGTTCATTGATGGTCTGGCACGGATCGGGATGGGCGACTGGCTGATGCGTACGAACGCAGAAGGTGCCGTCAGCCCCTCGATCGCCGGCATCCTGTTCGCGATCACCATCATCATGGGTGCGTCCACCCTGTCGGCGCTGTCGGGCGTCGGCAAAGGCATCAAGTGGTTGTCCAACATCAACATGGTGCTGTCGATCTTCCTGCTGGCTTTCCTCATGATCTTCGGATCGACCTTCTTCGGCGCACAGGCGTTCTTCGTCGGGATATGGAATTACCTGATCGCGTTGCCCGGCATGGCCGTCACCGTGTTCGACGGCTCTGATGGAGAGACCGGTGCCGCGCTGGCGGGCTGGCAAGGGTCGTGGACCGTGTTCTACTGGGCCTGGTGGGTTGCCTTCGCGCCCTTCGTCGGGCTGTTCCTGGCCCGCATCTCGCGCGGGCGGACGATCCGTGAATTCGTGCTGGGCGCGATCTTCGTGCCGTCGCTGATGTGTTTCGTCTGGTTCGCCTGGGCCGGCGGCACGGCGATCGATCTGGAACAAGGCGGGCAGGCTGGTGGTGCCATCTTCGGCGCGACCGACGGCGGCAAGATCTTCGCCATGACGGATCTGCTGATCGGCAACGAGGTCCTGCAATATCTGATGGCGGTGGTCATCGTGATCCTGTTGATGACCTATCTCGTGACCTCGGCCGATTCCGCCGTGTTGATCGTGAATACGATCAACGCCGCAGGAGACGAAGGACCGAAGGCACGGCCACACATCATCTTCTGGGGCGTGGCACTCGGCGTGGTCGTGGCGGCGTTGCTGATCATCGGCGGGATCGGGGCGATCCAGACGGCGATGGTGATCGGGGCGCTGCCATTCTCGGTCGTGATGGTGCTGATGGCGGTGTCGCTGATCAAGGCGATCTACCTCGACAGTCGCCGCACCCTGATCGGGATGCCCACGACGGCTGGACCGAATGTCGCGGGGTTGCAGCACCAGATTGGAGGTCGGCAGGATCGACCCACCCCGGCCGAATGATCCGCGAAAGGCCCCGGTGCAGCGCGGGGCCCTTTTCGTGACGCCTTTCGATTGACCTGACACGCGGCGGGCTACCTTGCGGACATGACCAGTACATCTCCCATCATCCTGTGGTTCCGGCGCGATCTGCGCCTTGGCGACCATCCCGCCCTGACCGAAGCCTGCGCCTCTGGCCGGCCGGTCGTTCCGCTGTTCATCCACGATGAAGTGGTGGCCGGGCAGGGGGCCGCACCCCGGTTCCGCCTGGGACTGTCGGTGGCATCGCTGCGCGACGCCCTGGCCGGCAAGGGGTCCCGTCTGATCCTGCGTCAGGGCCGTGCGCTGGACGTGCTGCGTGCCATCATCAAGGAGACGGGTGCCACCACCGTCTATTGGTCACGGCTTTACGATCCCGATGCCAAGGCCCGTGATACGGACGTCAAATCGGCGCTGACGGACGACGGGTTGGAGGCCAAGAGTTTCGCGGGGCATCTGCTGTTCGAGCCCTGGTCGGTCGAGACGCAGACGGGCGGCTTCTACAAGGTCTACACGCCCATGTGGAAGGCCGTGCGCGACCGCGATCTGCCAGACACGCTGCCTGCGCCTGCGCAGATTCCGGCCCCAAACCGCTGGCCTGCCTCTGACAAGCTGGATGACTGGCAGATGGGGGCCGACATGCGGCGTGGCCATGATGTCGTGCTGGCCCATTGCACCGTGGGCGAAAGCGCTGCGCGACACCGGCTAAGTGCCTTCATGGCGCACCGAATCGCCACCTACAAGACCGCGCGCGACATTCCCGGCGTTGAAGGCACCTCTGGACTGTCCGAAAACCTGACGTACGGAGAGATCAGTTCTCTGGCTTGCTGGCATGCGGGCCAGCGCGCGTTGCACGACGGCAAAGGCGATGCCGAGGTGTTCCTGCGCGAACTGGTCTGGCGCGAGTTCGCCTATCACCTGATCCATCACACCCCGCGCATCGTCAGCGACAACTGGCGCGAGGAATGGGATGCGTTTCCGTGGAATACCGACGAACGGCGGGCCGAGGTTCTGGCCTGGAAGCAGGGGCGCACCGGCATCCGCTTTGTCGATGCGGCCATGCGCGAATTGCAGGTGACGGGCAAGATGCATAACCGAGGCCGCATGATCGTCGCAAGCTACCTGACCAAGCATCTGATGTGCCACTGGAAGATCGGTCTGGCATGGTTCGAGGATCAACTGATCGACTGGGACCCCGCCAACAACGCGTTGGGTTGGCAATGGTCCGCCGGATCGGGGCCGGATGCCACGCCCTACTTTCGTGTCTTCAACCCGGTCACGCAACTCGACAAGTTCGACAAGGACAGGGACTTCGTGAAGGCCTGGCTGGCCGAGGACTATGAAAACCCCTCAAAGACCGCGCTGTCCTTCTACAACGCGATTCCGCTGCATTGGAACCTGTCGCCGGACGACACATACCCCGACCCGGTCGTCACGCCCGAAGCTGGCCGCAAGGCCGCGCTCGACGCCTATCAGAACCGGGACTTCTAGGCGGCGAGGCGGGCCTGACGGAAAGAGATCAGGCGATTGCGCTCTGCGTCCCACAGATCGAGGGTTGCGCATTTCAGGCTTTGGCGCAGGGTCATGCGGCTGACTTCGACCAGTTCCTGATGGTCCCGGAGCACGTCAGGCAACCGGTAGAACGGAATGCGGCTGTAAAGGTGGTGGACGTGATGGATGCCGATGTTGGCCGTCATCCAGCGCAGCACCAGCGGCAGATCATAATGCGAACTGCCGTGCAGGGCCGCCTCGTGCAGTTGCCAGTCGGGATCGTGTTCCCACATCGTCGTCTCGAACTGGTGCTGAACGTAGAACAGCCAAACGCCGGCAGAGGCGGCGACGAGCGTCGGCGGCAGGAAGACGAAGACCAACGCCTCCCACCCGCCGAACCAGAAGATCAGCGCAAGAGCCGTCGCGATGACAAGGTTCGTCACCATGGCCGATACCCAATAGACGCGCCCGGCGGTCATCAAACCAAGCGGCAGGCGATTCTGGACAAAGAAGAGCCATGTCGGGCCAAGCCCGAACATCACCAGCGGATTCCGGTAGACGCGATACATGAAGGCGGAGAACCGGGGCAGCGCCTGATATTCCGCAAGTGTCAGGGTATGCACGTCGCCGATGCCGCGGCGGTCCAGGTTGCCCGCATGGCTGTGGTGCAGCGCGTGGGTCCGCCGCCAGACGTCATAGGGCGTCAGCGTCACGGTGCCGAGGATGCGACCGATCCAGTCACTGAGGTGGCGGTTGGTGAAGAACGACCCGTGGCCGCAGTCATGCTGGATCGCGAACAACCGCACGAGGAAGCCGCCGTTCACCACGCCAAGCGCGACGGCCAGCAGCCAGCTGATCTGGACCGCGTGCCATGCGGCGATCCAGAGCACGATGAAACCGACGACTGTGACGCCGATCTCCCAAAGGCTGCGAAGGGGGTCCGGATCGCGGTAGGCCGCAAGGATGCGAACCCAATCGCGCGCGGCTGTGTCGTCGGGCGGCAGAGTGGTCGTCCGGTGCATTACGGCATCTGTCCTTTGCGATGTTCCGCCTCCGATAAACGAGATATGGTTATAAACAAGTAAATTCGGCGGCATATGTAGATATGTGTCCACGCCGCGGCACCCTGTCGCGGCACGCGATCAACTGCAACTATTTCATCGACCCTGCGTGACTTTAAGGATCAAAACATTAAAACCCTTTCAGGTGTCCATCAGAAGAGGCACCCGCGACAGACAGGACCTCGCATGATCTTGACGACCACCGACGGCCAGACCGGCTTGCCGCGTTACTTTACTGCCGTCTTCAAGATGATGGATGTGCTCAAGCGCGGGCGGATCGACGTGATCCTGCCCGACGGTCGCCATTTTCGGGCCGAAGGCCGCGACGCCGGGCATGTCGCCGAAATCACGGTGCACAATCCCGAACTTTTCGCGCGCATCGTGCGCGAAGGCGATCTGGGCTTCTGCGATGCCTATCTCGATGGCTGGTGGTCGACACCAGACCTGATGGCCTTCATGGACCTGATCCACGACGACGCCGAAGAGATCTACGACGGCTTTCCCGGCCAGTTCCTTGTGCGGACGTTCGAACTGATTCGCT
The DNA here is from genome assembly GCF_049310965.1 of Loktanella sp. DJP18. Classification (NCBI taxonomy): domain Bacteria; kingdom Pseudomonadati; phylum Pseudomonadota; class Alphaproteobacteria; order Rhodobacterales; family Roseobacteraceae; genus Loktanella; species Loktanella sp. DJP18. The sequence continues at coordinate 35,804 of NZ_JBMERN010000030.1, forward strand.
TCTGGCTGCAAAGCAACTCCAAGAAGCAGGCGCGCCGGAACATCGAGTATCATTACGATCTCGGAAACGACTTCTACGGGCTCTGGCTGGACGACACGATGACGTACTCCTCGGCCATCTTCGAGTCCGGGCAGGAGAGCATGGAGAAGGCACAGATCGCAAAGTATGCCTCGATGGTGGATCAGATGGGCGTGTCCCCGGGCGATCACGTGCTGGAGATAGGATGCGGCTGGGGTGGTTTCGCGGAATATGCCGCAGCCGAACGCGATTTGCGCGTGACCTGCCTGACGATCAGCAAGGAGCAGTTCAACTACGCTGTGGATCGCATTGAAAAGGCAGGGCTTTCCGACAAGGTGACGTTCAAGTTGCAGGATTACCGCGACGAGACCGGCACTTATGACGGGATTGCCAGCATCGAGATGTTCGAGGCGGTCGGTGAACAGTATTGGCCGGTCTACTTCAAGACGGTCCGTGACCGCCTGAAGCCGGGCCGCAATGCCACGCTTCAGATCATTACCGTCGCCGACCGGCGATGGGAGGTCTACAAACGTGGTCCGGACTTTATCCAGAAATACATCTTTCCGGGTGGCATGCTGCCCAGTCCCGGAAAGCTGCGAGAGGTCATCACACGTAACGGCCTGTCGGTCGTGAAGTCGGTGGAATTCGGCCACAGCTACGACCAGACTCTCCGGCGCTGGCACGAGACGTTCAACGCCAAATGGGATCAGGTCGCCGCCCTTGGCTTTGACGAACGGTTCCGGCGGATGTGGAACTTCTACCTGACCTCTTGTGCTGCGACCTTTGCCAGTGAAAACTGCGACGTGACACAGATCACGATCACGCGACCCGCCTGAGGGGTCGGAAGGGGACCAGATGCCGACGACCGGAAAACTCGCGGGGGCCGTGTTCTTTGCGCTGCTTGCCGGATTGCTTGCCTACCTGCTGGTGCCGTTCTTCGAAAACGGCCGCGCACCGCGATATTGGTATCCGCTGTGCGGGATCGCAGGCATCATGACCGGGTGGATGGTTGTTGGCCCGCGCACCGGCAACGGCACAGGTCAGGCCATCGGCGTAGGGTTGACCGGAGCGGCCGCGACGGCGTTCTGGGTGCTGATCCTGCTGTCGGGCTACGATATGATCCAAGCCTCCATGCGGGGGCGATACGATGGCCCGATGGATGCGGTGATCGCCGTATTCACGATCATGACGGACTACGCCCAACAGTTGTATGCACCTTTCATTCTCGCCGTCTGGCTGGGCGGCGGCATCGTGGCGGGCCTTTTGACCGACGCGCTTGGCAAGCGGTATCGCTAGGTGGATGTCTTCGTCTATGGCATCCTGTGCGACGCCGATCTGCGCCGGGCGGTGGCCGGTGACGCGGGTCATGTAACGCCTGTCACGCTGCACGGCCATGCCGTGCGTCCCGTCGTGGACGATGTCGTGCCCACGATCACCACCAGAGCCGGTGCGACGGCCGCGGGTCTGCTGTGGCGCGGGCTGACGGCTGATCAGGTCGATCGCGTTGCCTTGTTCGCGGCGGCTTTTGGCGCGACGCCGACCACGGTCACCGTGACCTGGGGCGACACGTCGACGGCCATGGCCCGGATGTGGCTGCTGCGCGACGTGGCCGTGCCCGGGCCGGGCAACTGGTCGTTTGCGGCGTGGCAAGCCGGCTGCGCCGCCACGACGGTGGATGCGACGCAGGAGCTGTTCGCGTCCATGCCGCGACCCGACCCGGCAAACCTTCGCCGGCAGTGGCCGATGATGCTGAAGCGGGCATGGGCGCGGCACTGCGCTGAGATCGATGGACGTCCTGCCAGCCTTCGGCACAAGGCCCGCGCCGAGGACACGAGGGTCAGTGACCGGACTGCGCCCGCCGGTCGGTTCTTTCGGTTGCAGGGCTTTGACGTGACGCACCACCGGTTCGACGGCGGCACGCAGGGGCCGCTGCCGCGCGAGGTGTTTGTCGGGATCGATGCGGTCCTCGTGTTGCCTTACGATCCCGTTCGCGGTCGGATCGTGCTGGTCGAACAGGTCCGCATGGGCGCGCTGGAACGGGGCGATCCGAACCCCTGGGTGCTTGAACCCGTCGCCGGGATGATTGACGCCTTCCAGACTCCGGAGGACGCCGCCCTGCGCGAAACCCGCGAAGAGGCGGGCCTTGACGTGCGCCTGCGGCACGTGGCGTCCTACTATCCCTCGCCCGGCAACGCGACGGATTACTTTCATACCTACGTCGGCCTGTGCGATCTACCCGACCTCGAACGCTACAGCGGCGGCCTCGACAGTGAACAAGAGGATCTGCGCCTGCATGTCCTTTCGCTGGATGCGGCCTTGGCCCTGGTCGAGAGCGGCGAGATTGCGGCCGGTCCCGGCATCGCGCTGATCTATTGGCTGGCGCTGCACCGGGACGCCCTGCGGCTTGAGTTCGCGCCCGCCGGGGCCTAGGTAGTCTGCAACACGCAACGAAGGGGTCACGCCATGCACATCAAATCCGATCTTGCCGATGCGGTCGGCAATACGCCCCTGATCAAGCTGCATGCCGCGTCAGAGGCGACGGGCTGCACGATCCTCGGCAAGGCGGAATTCATGAACCCCGGCCAGTCGGTCAAGGACCGCGCCGCACTCTACATTATCAAGGATGCAGTGGCGAAAGGGCAGTTGAAGCCCGGTGGCACCATCGTCGAAGGCACCGCCGGGAATACCGGCATCGGCCTCGCGCTGGTCGGCGCCTCGATGGGGTTCAAGACGGTGATCGTCATTCCCGAAACCCAGTCCGAGGAAAAGAAGGACATGCTGCGCTTGGCAGGTGCAGAGCTGGTGCAGGTGCCTGCCGTGCCCTACAGCAACCCCAACAACTACGTGAAATATTCTGGCCGTCTGGCCGAAAAGTTGGCTCGCGAATCGAACGAGGGCGTGATCTGGGCCAACCAGTTCGACAATATCGCCAACCGGCAGGCCCATTTCGAGACGACCGGCCCGGAAATCTGGGACCAGACCGAAGGCCGGGTCAACGGCTTCGTCTGCGCCGTGGGCTCTGGCGGGACGCTGGCGGGCGTCGGCATGGCCCTGCAACCCAAGGGCGTGAAGGTGGCGCTGGCCGACCCCGAAGGTGCCGGACTTTACAAGATCTATACCGGCCAGGAAAACCCCGGCGACAGCATCACCGAAGGCATCGGTCAAGGCCGCATCACAGCGAACCTTGAAGGTTTCACCCCCGATTTCAGCTATCGCATCCCCGACGCAGAGGCGCTGCCGGTTGTCTTCGACCTGTTGCAGCACGAGGGGCTGTGCCTGGGCGGATCGTCTGGCGTGAACGTGGCGGGTGCGATCCGTCTGGCCCGTGACATGGGCCCCGGCCATACCATCGTGACGATCCTGTGCGACTACGGGACCCGTTACCAGTCCAAGGTCTGGAATCCGGATTTCCTGCGGTCCAAGGGCCTGCCGGTGCCGTCCTGGCTGACCACCGGCCCGCAATCCATCCCCGGCGTCTTTGAAGACGCATGACGCGGACGTGGTGTCTGACGCTTTGCCTGCTGGCTCTGCTGACAGGGCAGGGCGCGCATGCGCAGCTTTCGCTGGACGGGCTGGTATCGCCACCCGCCCCGACCGAGGAGGCCGCACCATCCGACGCGCCGGCCGAGGAGTCTGCCGCCGATCCGGAGGCGCTGGACGCGGCGCAGGCGGCGCTGGCGACGGCGGTGCCGGACCTTGACGACTGGAAAACCCGGGTAGAGGCCGCCGAGGCATTGCTGGCTTCCGGCACCGGCTCTGCATTGGCCCTGACGCGAACACGCGAAATGCTGTTCGGCTGGCGTGACCGGTTTCAGGCGTTGGATTCGCTGAACGCCAGACGGATCGCCACGGTGCAGGCGCAACTTGAAGCGCTGGGTGCGCTGGCCGACGGGGCAACGGATCAGCCCGCAATCGCCGCCCGACGCGAGGCCTTGACCGATCAGTTGGACGAGTTGCGCGCACCCGCGATCCTTGCCCGGGAATCCTACGCCCGCGCGAATGGACTGATCGCTGAGGTCGACGATAAATTGCGCGCCCGGGAGACCACGCGGCTGACCGAACGAGGGCCATCGCCGCTCAATCCTCTGAACTGGCCCGCCGCATGGGAGGGTGCGCGCGACGCGCTGCGCGGCATTTCAGCCTCGGCCGCGGCGCGCATCGACACCAACCTGTCGTCGGGCGCGATGCTGCGGACCTTGCCGCTGGCATTGCTTTATCTGATCGTGGCCCTTGTGCTGCTGCTGTGGTCCCGCGCCTGGGTCGTCCTGTTGCAGGACAGGGTCGAGCGGAGCCATGCCCGTGGCCGCGCGGTCTGGTCGTTCCTGCTGTCGCTGTGGCAGATTGTGCTGCCGACCCTCGGCCTGTCCGCTCTGATCCTCGGTCTGCGGCAGATCGGTGTTCTGGCCCGGTCGGGGGACGCTGTGTCACAGGCGATCTTCGGCGCTGGTTTCATCACTATAGTCGCGCGCTGGCTGAACGAGCAGCTTTTCCCGCTGGGCGAGAGCGGCGGCCCGCTCGGTTATCCGGCCGAGGTCCGTGCGCGCATAAGGCGCAACGGCGTGGCGCTTGGCATCGGGCTTGCGGCGATCATCATTGTCGGCGCGCTGATGCGCAGCGTGGGCGCCACGGACGCCGCCACCGGCGTCGTCGTCCTGCCAGTGCAGGTCTTGCTCGCGGTCGTGCTGTTCCGTCTGGGCTATCTGCTGCGGCACGCGCCGATGAACCGGCAAGGCAAAGGCGGGTCCGCCGGCCGGGTCCGCAACACGGTCGGGCTGCTGTGCATGATCGTGGCCATCGTGACGCCGATCCTGTCCGCCACGGGATTTGCCGCCGCCTCGGACGCGCTGTTTGCGCCTGCGGTCATGACGCTCGCGATCTTCGGCGTCATTATCGTTTTGCAAAGGCTCGTCTACGACATCTACGCCCCGGCCGAGGCGTCGGAGGATGCGGGCCCCCTGATGCCGGTCCTCATCGGTTTCATCCTCGTCGTGCTGGCGATCCCCGTGTTGTCGCTGGTCTGGGGCGCGCGCGCCACCGACCTGCTGGAGGTCTGGGCCCAGTTCCGTGCGGGGTTCCAGATCGGCGAGACCACAATTTCGCCCACCGACTTCCTGACCTTCGTCATGATCTTCGCGGGGGGCTACCTGCTGACACAGTTCGTCAAACGGCAGCTCAGATCCACGGTGCTGCCCCGCACGCGGATGGACCTTGGCGGGCAGAACGCGGTCGCGGCGAGTGTCGGCTATATCGGTATCTTTTTGGCGGCGCTGATCGCCATCACGACGGCGGGCATCAACCTGTCCAGCCTCGCCATCGTCGCCGGTGCGCTGTCGGTCGGCATCGGTTTCGGCTTGCAGACCATCGTGCAGAACTTCGTATCGGGCATCATCCTGCTGATCGAACGCCCCATCGGCGAAGGCGACATGATCGAGGTGAACGGCCAGGTCGGCTTCGTGCGCGACATCTCGGTCCGGTCCACCCGGATCGAGACCTTCGATCGCACCGATGTCATCATCCCGAACGCCGATCTGGTCAGCGGTCAGGTGACGAACTGGACGCGCGGCAATCTGGTCGGGCGGCTGATCCTGCCGGTCGGCGTGGCCTATGGGTCCGACGTGGAAAAGGTCCGGTCCATCCTGCTGGACATCGCACAGTCCCATCCAATGGTCATCGCGGATCCCGGGCCGCAGGCCCTTTTCATGGCCTTTGGCGACAGCAGCCTGAATTTCGAACTGCGGATGATCCTGCGCGACGTCAACTGGAAGATCATCGCCACGGACGAGATGAACCGGGAAATCCATCGCCGCTTTGCCGAGTCCGGCGTCGAGATTCCGTTTCCGCAGAGGGACCTTTGGCTGCGCAATCCCGAGACGTTGCGGCCTGCCGATATGGAGGACGACGCGCCAGAACCAGCCGTCACCGATGACCGCCCGGCGACGGCGCGCGACGCCAGCGCCATGATGGACGCCAGCGACCTGCACGACACCGCGGACGCAGACCCCGACCCGGATGGTGGTGGACGATGACCGAGGCGCTTTTCATCGCGGACGCCTACCTGCGCGAAGCGGCAGGCCGCGTCATGGGCCACACCGCGGAAGGCGGGATCGTGCTGGACGCTTCGATCTTCTACGCGACTTCCGGCGGGCAACCGGGGGATGCCGGGCGATTGGACTGGGATGGTGGCGGCATCGACATCGCCACGACCGTGAAGGGGCAGGGCGGCGATATCGTCCTGGTCCCCGCCGAACCCTCTCGCCTGCCCGAGATCGGAACCCGTGTGACGCAATCGCTGGTCTGGGACCGGCGGCATCGCCTGATGCGCGTTCACACCGCGCTGCACCTGCTATCGGTCGTGATCCCGCTGCCCGTCACCGGCGGCCAGATTGCGGTCGACAAAGGGCGGCTCGATTTCGACATGGAACACGCACCCGACGACAAGGACGGGCTGGAAGTGCAGCTGAACGCGCTGATCGCCAGGGATCTGCCGGTCACGGCGGACTGGATCACGCAGGGTGCCCTCGACGCGCGGCCAGAGCTGATCAAGACCATGTCCGTCAAACCGCCACGCGGGCAAAGCCACATTCGCCTTGTGCGCATCGGTGAAGGGGCGGAGTTCGTCGATCTGCAACCCTGCGGCGGCACGCACGTCGGCTGGACCTCCGAGATCGGGCGTGTCCGCATCGGCAAGATCGAAAAGAAGGGCCGTCAGAACCGCCGGGTCTATCTGCATCTGGAAGACGCCTGATGTTCGGCGTTCTGTGCAGCATGACAGCAGTGCTGAGCCTGTCGCTTTGCGCCGTTCTGCTGATCGCGCCCGACCGCTATGTCGACCTTTACGGACTTGCGGCCGACCAAGGTGGCGTGTTCATGGGCCGACGCGCTGCACCCCTGCTTCTGGGGCTCGCCGTCTTTTTCTGGGTGATGCGCGACGCAGGCCCGGGACCGATGCGGGATGCCACGGCGTTCGCCGCGGCCCTGACGTTTTGCGGGATCGCGGCGACCGGCGCCTGGGCGTATGTTACCGGGACCGCCAGCTTTGCCATTCTCGTCGCGGCGGCGCTGGAAACGGCTATCGGTTTGGCGTTCCTGTTGGTCCGCTAGAGGCGGCGCAGCGCATCCTCGCCGTCCGGCAACCCTTCGCGCGACAGCAGGATCGCGACGGGGCGCAGGGCCGGCACATGGCTGCACACGACCAGCAGCATCACCATGATCGGCACCGACAGGAACATGCCCGGCACGCCCCAGACCGCCCCCCAGAACGCCAAACTCAGAAGGATGCCGAAGGATGACAACCGCAGGGCGCGTCCCATCAGCATCGGGTCGATGATCGACCCGTTCACGAACTGGATGCCGCCAGCGATGGCAAAGATCACCGCCGTCAGCCACGGATCCCCGAACTGGACATAGGCGGCCAGCGCCACCAGTCCTGTCGCCACGATGGAGCCGACGTTAGGGATGAAGTTCAGCACGAAGGTGATGACCCCCAGCGGCATCGCGACCTCCATCCCGAAGGCCCGCGCCAGCGCGTAGGTCATGGCACCCGTCACCAGGCTGATCAAGGTCTTTACCAGCAGGTAATAGTTCACCCGGTGGATGATCGACGAGATGATCTGCCCAACCCGCTGCGCCTGCTCGGGATTGCCGGTAAAGGCCAGCAGCTTGGTCTGGAACCAGACCCGTTCGGCAAAGAGGAAGCCAACGAATAGGATCACGAGGACAGAAGCCTGCGTCAGACTGGTGGCCCCCCCGGCGGCCCCGCGCAGATAACCCGACAGCTCGATCGTGCGCATGGAGTTCAGCACCGCCGCCTTGGTGTCGTCGCCGGCCCAGGCGAACAAGGCGGCAATCGCCTCCGGTGCGCGTTCGGCGTAGGCCAGCGTGACCTGAAGGATCGTGTTCACCTGTGCGACGATGATCGAGGTCGCGGTCAGCAGCGCAGCCCCGATCAGCAGAAGCGCCGCGATCGAGGCGATCCAGTTCGGGATGTGCAACCGACCGATCCGCTGTCGCGCGATGAAGCTGATGACGTCGGCCGTCAACGAAAAGAGGATGATCGCGACGGCAAGCGAGATCAGGATGAACCGCGCCTGCACCAGCAGGAACAGCACAACGGCAAAGGCGATGATGACAAGCGCCGTCGTCTGCACCCGCGCCAGCGCAAACCGCTGGGCACTTGTGTCTTCGGGGCGGGGCAGATGCTTCATCGGGACAGACTCTGAGGGACGTCACGTTTATGCGCAGGGCCTGCCGCAGTTTCAATGGCATGCGTCCAATTTTCGTCAAGGCCCCTTGCACGCCCGGGCCCCCTTGGCTAAAGACGCGCCAACGGACAGGTGGCCGAGTGGTCGAAGGCGCACGCCTGGAAAGTGTGTAGGCGGGGAACCGTCTCCAGGGTTCGAATCCCTGTCTGTCCGCCAATCGCCCTTTAGAAACCGTTCTTCCGATCTGGCTGTGGCCAGATTTTTCTGTTGTTTTCGAGGGTTATGCGCGTCGAGCTGAGCACTGGACCATGCGCCGAATGGCCCGGAAGCGTTCT